>NZ_LSMM01000026.1:0-66192 GCF_001566815.1 Marinobacter sp. Hex_13 | reverse complement strand
CCTTGCTGCGGCGGAAGACGCCCACATTGTCAGCCGGCTTCTCACCACGGGCGTAAATCCGATCACCCGCGCCGGTAATAATCCGGCCGTCCTCGCCTTCCAGCACGTAAGGCGCGCCATTGAGTGCCTCAACGTCAACGATGCGTGTGTCGGTCAGGAAACTGCTGATCGCATCCAGGGGAATCGCGGGAATCGGCGTATCGATGGGCTCGGAACGCACTTTTGGTGAAAGCTTCACCACCCGATCACTGGAAACCTTGGTAACACGCGGCTTGCCGTCAATATAGACCAGCGCCAGCTCGTCACCCGGATAGATCAGGTGTGGGTTTGCAACCTGTGGATTCACGTGCCAGATTTCCGGCCAGTACCAGGGGTTATTCAGGAAGCGGGCGGAAATATCCCACAGGGTGTCACCCTTCACGACAGTGTAACGCTCGGGATGATCGGACCTCAGTTCCGGGGCGGCGTGGGCCCAGGAGGTTAGCAGCAGCATGCTTGCTGCCAGAGCGTACAGCAGTTTCCTCATTGTTTAAGTCCTTGATCGCGTGCCTTGAATCGATAGATTCTGTTCTTGGTATGCAGCCGGTACTCTGCCTTTTATACCACTACTATAGAAGATGTCTCGCAAATTGTGATGTTATCTTTTGTTCTTCCAGTAAATTCTACGCTATGGTCGAAAGCTTTTGACTATCAACTGATCAGTTTGTACTCAATGAGCGAGTTGAGGGATAATAGCACCATAAACGGCAAAAACCCGTTGAAACCGGCTCTTTCATCCCGATCATAATAGTCACGGGATGGAAAAATGCGCAGTACGCTGTCGCATTTCGGAGACAGTATTCACACCGTTACAAAAGATAACGGTGAAAGCCAGAATCAGACACCAAAAGTACGAGCGCCATGATACTAGATATTCTCGAATACCCGGACCCCCGCTTGCGCACCCTTGCCAAGCCAGTGGACGAGGTAACAGACGAGACCCGCAAGCTGATCGACGACATGTTCGAGACCATGTACGATGCGCCCGGCATTGGCCTGGCAGCCACCCAGGTCAATGTACACAAGCAGATCATCGTCATGGATCTGTCCGAAGACAAAAGTGAACCGCGGGTATTCATCAACCCGGAAGTGGAAGTGCTTGATGGCGAACTTGAGGAGATGCAGGAAGGCTGCCTGTCGGTACCGGGTTTCTACGAGGACGTCTCCCGTATCGAACACTGCATAATCAGGGCTATTGGCCGTGACGGCAAACCCTTTGAGCTGGAAGCCCGTGGCCTGTTGGCGGTATGTATCCAGCATGAGATGGATCACCTCAACGGCAAGCTGTTTGTGGACTACCTGAGTTCACTGAAGCGCACCCGTATTCGCAAGAAACTGGAAAAGCTTCACAAGAAAAGCGCCTGAAGCCGCCAAAACAGCGTAAATCGGGACCGGGTGAAAACCCGGTCTTTTCGTATTCAACGGACCAGGAAGCGATACCCGTGCGACTTGTTTTTGCCGGCACCCCCGAATTCGCAGCCACCGCGCTGAAGGCACTGCTCACGACCCATCATCAGGTGGTTGGCGTTTACTCCCAACCCGACCGGCCCGCTGGCCGTGGCCGCAAACTGACACCCAGCCCGGTCAAACAGGTGGCGGTTGAGGCGGGCATTCCCGTGTTTCAACCAGAGTCCCTGAAATCGCCCGAAGCGCAGGAACAGCTCCGCGGTCTTAACGCAGACGTGATGATCGTCGCTGCCTACGGACTAATTCTGCCGCAGGCGGTGCTGGACCTCCCTCGTCACGGCTGCCTGAACATCCATGCCTCGTTGCTGCCTCGCTGGCGCGGTGCCGCGCCTATTCAGCGCGCGATCGCCGCGGGTGACCGGGAAACCGGTATTACCATCATGCAGATGGACGCTGGCCTCGACACCGGCGCAATGTTGCTGAAAGCTATTACCCCAATCGAAGACGCCGATACCGGCGGCAGCCTTCACGACCGTCTGGCTGGCCTGGGTGGCGAAGCCATCGTCAAGGCGCTGGAACAGCTTGAGAAAGGCGAGCTGCAGGGCGAAGTCCAGGACGAGGCCCGGGCCTGCTATGCCCGTAAACTCAGCAAGGAAGAAGGGCATATCGACTGGACCCGGGACGCCCCTGCCATCAGCCGGCTGATTCGTGCCTTTAATCCCTGGCCGGGCACCTACACCGACCTGGACGATCTGCGCATCCGCATTCATCAGGCGGAGATTCTGGACGACACCAGCGACAAACATCCCGGCACGGTGATTCGCCGCGACCGCGAGGGCATCGACATTGCCTGCGGCCTGGAATCCCTGAGGATCACCCGTTTGCAGTTGTCCGGCTCGCGGCCACAATCGGTGAACGACCTGATCAACGGCGGCAAGGACATACTGATGCCCGGCCAGGAGCTGAACTGAATGAGCCAGCAGGGCCAGCCACTGCGGGCGGTTGCTGCCCGGGTTTTGCAATCCGTTGAGAACGGCCAGTCGCTGTCCCAATGCCTGCCCCACGCCATGGGTGATGTGGCAGACAACGAACGACCACCACTACAGGCACTGTGCTACGGCACCTGTCGCTGGTTTCACCGGCTCGATGGCGAGCTACAGGCGCGCCTGAAAAAACCGCTGCGCAAATCCGACCGGGTCGTCCACCACCTGATGCTGGTGGCATTGTTCCAGCTTCGCTTCAGCCAGCAGGCCACCTACGCAATTCTGAATGAAACCGTGGAAGCCTGCCGCGCCCTCGACAAACCACACCTGACAGGGCTGGTGAACGGCGTTCTTCGGGCTGCGGAGCGGGAAGGGGAGCCGCCCATTGCCGACGAAATCGGTCGTTTCAGCCACCCTCCCTGGATGCTTGAAAAACTGCGCCATAACTGGCCTCACGACTGGCAGGCTATTCTCGAAGCCAATAACACCCAGGCCCCCATGACCCTGCGGGTGAACGCTCTGCGCTTCAGCCGCGACGACTACCTGCAATTACTGTCCGATGCCGGTATCGATGCCAACGCAACCCTGTTTGCGCCCCACGGCATCCAATTGGCCGCCCCGGTGCCGGTGGATCTTCTGCCCTGGTTTTCCGAAGGCGCAGTCAGTGTGCAGGATGAAGCAGCCCAGCTCTGCACCACCCTGATGGACCTGGCGCCCGGCCAACGGGTGTTGGATGCCTGTGCCGCACCGGGAGGCAAAACCTGCGCTATCCTTGAAAGCTGTGGACAACTGGAAGAAGTGGTCGCTATCGACGAATCCGCTGATCGACTGCCACGGGTGCAGGAAAACCTGGAACGGCTGGATCTCGTGGCGACACTGAAACAGGCCGATGCCGCAGATATTGACCAGTGGTGGGACCGGAAGCCGTTCGATCGTATCCTGCTGGACGTTCCCTGCAGCGCCACCGGCGTGATTCGCCGCCATCCGGACATCAAGTTGCTGCGCCGTGAATCAGACATTGTCCCGCTCGCCAGCATTCAGCTGGGTCTGCTGGAGTCGATGTGGCAAGTGCTCGCACCCGGAGGGCGCCTGGTCTATGCCACCTGTTCGGTGTTTCCGCAGGAGAATCACCGTATAATTCGTCGATTCCTGAAGCAGCAGGACGACGCTGCCCTGGTGGAGCCCGATGTCCTTTGGGGGCGCGATATGGAAACCGGCCGCCAGATGCTGCCTGTTCCCGAAAGCCACGATGGATTTTTCTACGCTGTGCTGGAGAAACCCGAACCATGAAAATCCTGATTCTCGGTGCCGGCCAGGTGGGCGGGACCCTGGCAGAAAACCTCGCCAACGAAGCCAACGACATCACCGTGATCGACAGTGACAGTACCCGCCTGAGGGAGCTTCAGGATCGACTGGACATTCGGACTGTCCAGGGCATGGCCTCCTTTCCCACGGTTCTGCGCCAGGCGGGCGCTGAAGATGGTGACATGGTCATCGCCGTGACCAACAGTGACGAGGTCAACATGGTGGCCTGCCAGGTCTCCAAGTTGCTCTACAAAACCCCGACAACCATCTGCCGGGTCAGGGCCAACGCCTACCTGGCAAAACCAGAACTGTTCTACCAGCGAGATCAGAAAAAGGATCTGGACAGCCTGCGGGGTTTCCCCATCGATGTTCTGATCAGCCCGGAGCACCTGGTCACCAAGCACATCACACGACTGATCGAATACCCCGGCGCGCTGCAGGTACTGGAGTTTTCCAAGGGGCTTGTTCAGTTGGTCGCCATTCGGGCGACGGAAGGCGGCCCACTGGTTGGCCACGAATTGTCGTACCTGCGCAGCCATATGCCCAAAATCGAAACAAGGGTCGCCGCCATTTTCAGGAAAGACCGGGCGATCATGCCTCAGGGGGATACGGTGATCGAAGACGGCGACGAGGTTTTCTTCATCGCTGCCTCCGACCATATTCGCTCGGTCATGAGCGAGTTGCAGCCACTGGAAAAACCCTACAAGCGCATCTTCATCTGTGGGGGTGGTAACATTGGCCAGCGCCTGGCCCATACTCTCGAATCCCGCTACCAGGTGAAACTTCTGGAACGGGACCACGAACGTTGCGTAATGCTGTCCGAGAACCTTCGCAAAACCGTGGTGCTGGAGGGCAATGCCGCCAACAAGGACATTCTGCTGGAAGAGAACATCGAAAATACCGATGTCTTCTGTGCGGTCACCAACGATGACGAAGCCAACATCATGGCGTCACTGCTGGCCAAACGCCTGGGCGCCCGCAAGGTACTGACGCTGATCAACAACCCGGACTACGTTGACCTGATCCAGGGCGGCGACATTGATGTCGCTATTTCGCCCCAGCAAACCACCATTGGCAGCCTGCTTACCCACATTCGCCGCGGGGACGTAGTAAACGTTCACTCACTCCGTAGGGGTGCTGCCGAAGCCATTGAGGCCATCGCCCATGGCGACCACCGGTCCTCCCGGGTAGTGGGCAAGCGGCTTGACGAAATCAACCTGCCGGAAGGCACTACCATCGGCGCCATCGTCCGCCACAGCGAAGTCCTCATCGCCCACGACCACCTGCGGGTACAGCCGGATGACCACGTTATCCTGTTTCTGGTGGACAAGTCGCGGATACGGGATGTGGAGAAACTGTTCCAGGTGGGACTGACGTTCTTCTAGCGCAAAATCAATCTTCTGAACCCAACTTAGAAATACGCGATTGGCAGGCGTATAATGCCCCTTTTTTCCGGAGTGCCCCGGCCAGATGCCCGGGCGCCACACACAGACTGACCAGCAGGCAAACGTCGTGACAGACAAGGCAACTTCCGCAAACACGCCGGACATCAAAACCTTCCAGGGCCTGATCCTCGCCCTGCAGAACTTCTGGGCGCAGCACGGCTGCGTGGTCCTCCAGCCCCTGGACATGGAAGTGGGTGCCGGCACCTTCCACCCGGCCACCTTCCTGCGCTCCATCGGTCCGGAAACCTGGAACGCCGCCTACGTTCAGCCCAGCCGCCGCCCCACCGATGGCCGCTACGGGGAGAACCCCAACCGCCTGCAACACTACTACCAGTTCCAGGTGGTGCTGAAACCGTCCCCGGACAACATTCAGGAACTGTACCTGGATTCCCTGAAGGCTCTTGGGCTGGACCCACTGGTCCACGATATCCGTTTTGTTGAGGACAACTGGGAATCACCCACCCTCGGCGCCTGGGGCCTGGGTTGGGAAATCTGGCTGAACGGCATGGAAGTAACCCAGTTCACCTACTTCCAGCAGGTGGGTGGCCTGGAATGCTATCCGGTCACCGGCGAGCTCACCTACGGGCTTGAGCGCATTGCCATGTACCTGCAGGGCGTGGACAGCGTCTACGACCTGGTCTGGACCGAAGGCCCGGATGGTGTGGTCACCTACGGCGACGTGTTCCATCAGCAGGAGGTGGAGATGTCCACCTACAACTTCGAGCACGCCGACACCGAGTTCCTGTTTCACAGCTTCGATGTGCACGAACGCGAGAGCGCGCGCCTGATCGAAGCCGGCCTGGCATTGCCCGCCTATGAGCAGGTGCTCAAGGCTTCACACACTTTCAATCTGCTTGACGCCCGCCACGCCATCTCCGTGACCGAGCGTCAACGTTTTATCCTGCGGGTTCGCACCCTGGCCCGGGCCGTTGCCCAGGCGTATTTCGACAGCCGCCGCAAGCTTGGCTTCCCGCTGGCACCGGATGCCCTGCGCAAAGAGGTACTGGCAGCGACCGAGGCCGCCGCCGAAAAGGCGAACGGCAAGAAGGGTAAGAAAGCGAAAAAAGCTCAGCAGGAACAGGGGAACGCATAATCATGGCAAAACAGGATTTTCTGGTCGAACTGGGCACTGAAGAGCTGCCTCCCAAGGCCCTCAAGCCACTGTCGGACGCGTTTACCCGTGGCATTACCAATGGCCTGGAAGAGGCGGGTATTCGGTTCGGCAAGGTGGAAGCCTTTGCTGCACCACGCCGGCTTGCCGTCAGGGTACGGGACCTGGAAGACGCTCAGCCGGACAAACCGGTGGAAAAACGCGGCCCGGCCGTGAAAGCTGCGTTCGACGATTCCGGCAACCCCACCCGGGCACTGACCGGCTTCGCCACCTCCCTGGGCGTGACACCGGACCAGCTTGATACGATGGAAACCGACAAGGGCGCCTGGGTGGTCTATCGCACCATCGAGAAAGGCCGCCCCACCGTTGAACTGATGCCGGAACTGGTAGACCAGTCCCTGGCCGCACTGCCGATTCCAAAACGCATGCGCTGGGGCGCGCACAGAACCGAGTTCGTGCGTCCGGTGCACTGGTCCATCCTACTGTTCGGCAACAAGGTGATTGACACCCCGATCATGGGGCTGACTCCGGGTAACAAAACCCGCGGTCACCGTTTCCACTGCCCGAAATCATTGATCGTGCCCACGCCCGGCGACTACGAAGTGGTGCTGCGCCAGGAAGGGTATGTGATCGCTGACTTCGCCGAACGCCGCGAGCAGATCCGCGACGGCGTCACCGCCATTGCCAGGAAGGAAGCGGGCGGCCAGGCGGTTATCGATGAAGACCTGCTGGACGAAGTCACCGCCCTCAACGAGTGGCCCGTGCCACTCATGGGCCGTTTCGAGGAACGCTTCCTGGAAGTTCCCGCCGAGGCACTGATTTCCTCCATGAAGGAACACCAGAAGTACTTTCACGTGGTTTCCGCCGACGGCCGGATGCTTCCGCTGTTCATCACCGTTGCCAACCTGGAAAGCAAGGACCCAAAACAGGTCGTTTCCGGCAATGAGAAGGTTATCCGCCCACGCCTGTCCGATGCGGCTTTCTTCTATGACACTGACCGCAAGACCCGGCTGGAAGACCGCATCGACCAACTCAAGCCGATCGTGTTCCAGGACAAGCTGGGCAGCATTTACGACAAGTCCGTGCGGGTGGCCGCACTGGCGAAGAAGATCGCCGACGCCATTGGCAGCGATCCCGTTCTGGCTGAGCGCGCCGCCATGCTCGCCAAGACCGACCTGGTCACCGAGATGGTGCTGGAATTCACTGACCTGCAGGGCATCATGGGCCAGTACTACGCCGCCAACGACGGCGAGAACGAAGACGTGGCCAGCGCACTGAACGAGCAGTACATGCCCCGCTTTGCCGGTGACGACCTGCCCGCAACACTGACGGGCTGCGCCGTGGCCATTGCCGACCGCATCGATTCCCTGGTGGGGCTGTTCGGCATTAACCAGCCACCGTCCGGTACCCGTGACCCGTTCGGGCTGCGTCGAGCCTCACTGGGCGTATTGCGCATCATCATCGAGCGGGAGCTGCCACTGGACCTGCAAACCCTGTGCGAGTGGGCGGTAGAGGAACACAACAGCATCACCGAACCGAATGTGGCCAACACAGTGGTGGACTATATGCTCGAGCGGTTCCGTGCGCATTATGAAGAGCAGGGCATCAGTGCCGAAGTCTACCTCGCCGTGCACGCCCGCCGTCCAACACGCCCGCTGGACTTTGACCGCCGGGTGAAAGCCGTGGAAGCCTTCCGCCAGCTACCGGAAGCCCTGGCCCTGGCCGGCGCCAACAAACGGGTGTCCAACATCCTTACCAAGCAGGGTGGCGACAGCATTGGTGAAAGCATCGACAGTGAGTTGTTGCAGGACAAGGCGGAAATAACGCTGGCCGACCAAATTCGCCAGCAAGCCGACAAGGCATTGCCACTGTTTGAAAAAGGCGATTACGCGACGGCCTTGAGCTCTCTCGCCAGCCTGCGGGAGCCGGTGGATAACTTCTTTGATGAAGTCATGGTGATGGCTGACGACGAGGCCGTGCGCAACAACCGCCTGGCCATGCTCAACCTGCTGCGTAACCTGTTCCTGCGGGTGGCGGATATCTCGGTATTACCCACTGCCAGTGGGCAGTGAAAATCATACGGGGGCTGGTAAAAAACCAGCCAATCCGTATAATACCGGCCGTTGATCGGCGTGTGGCGCAGCTTGGTAGCGCACTTCGTTCGGGACGAAGGGGTCGCAGGTTCGAATCCTGCCACGCCGACCATTTTCCCGCATCTCAGTCCCTTCTTTACGACGAAATACTCCCCTTTAAGCGACTCTTTTCTTTCAATTGACATAAAGCTTTCACATTGGACATGTACAACGGTGCTCTCATCCCAACGGAGCAGCAGTAATGTCCGACCAATCCTCCCTTTTGGTAGAGAAGCTCTGGCGACTCAAACGTCGCATCGACAAGGGCCAGTGCCCGAGCGTCGACTTTGTCCATCTCAACGTCTTGCTGAGAGAGCCCAACTACCGCAATGACGTTCTGATGCGTGTGGAAGCCAATGGCACGCCAGAGCTTCAGGCGCTGGCACGCGAGATCATGGCCAACGATGATGGCCGTCCGCTGATGGCCAAGTCCTCGAACCAGAAGCTCCAGGCCAGTCCCGTCACGCCGCAGAAAAGACGCAGTTGGTTTGCCCGTCACGCACTGGTACTGGTTCCCGTCATTGGCGCTGCTGTCGCAACGGTCGCCGGCTTTACCGCATTTGAGAACCGTAACGTGCGTATCAGCTCCGACATTACCGCAGACACTGTCTGGGAAAGCGGCCACCGATACACCCTTGAAAACACCGTTTTTGTGGAAGGCGCCAATCTGACCATCGAACCCGGTGTAACCATTGAAGGCGAATCCGGTTCCGCGCTGATCGTAACACCCAGTGCCAAACTGTTTGCCCGCGGCAGCCGCAACCAACCGGTGGTCTTTACCAGTAGCAAGGAACCCGGAGCACGGGCTCGCGGTGACTGGGGTGGCGTTGTGCTTCTTGGAAAGGCACCGGTGAACGAGCCGAACGCCCGCATTGAAGGCGTACCTGAAAACGACACCCGTGGGCAATTCGGTGGCAGCGACACGCAGCATAGTTGCGGCGTGGTGCAATACACCCGCATTGAATTTGCCGGTTTCGAGGTCTATCAGAACAACGAGCTGAACGGCTTAACCCTGGGTGGCTGTGGCTCCAACACCATCATCCAGAACGTGCAGGTTCACCGTGCTCTGGACGACGGTATCGAAATGTTCGGTGGCACCGTCGACCTGAAAAACATCCTGGTGACCGGTGCTGCCGATGACAGCATCGATTGGGACTGGGGCTGGCGAGGCCGGGTGCAGTTTGCCATTATCCAGCAGTACCGGGATGTTGGCGATAACGCCTTTGAGGGCGACAACAACGGTTCCAGCCACTCGGCCATGCCACGGTCCGAACCCACATTCTACAACGTCACCCTTTATGGCAGCGGCCGTTCCGCGAAGGAACATCGTGCAATCCTGTTGCGTGAAGGTTCCGGTGGCCACTTTCACAACATGATCATTGACAGTTACGCCATTGAAGCCCTGGATACACGGGACGAGGTCACTGCACTTGTAGGCATGAATGCTCTGACGTTCAGCCACAACCTGCTTGCCAATAACGGTAGGTTGGGCAACCTCACCATTGTTAACGAAACCGATGATGACGATTTCGGCTTCAACGAAGAGTTGTGGATACGCAGCCCCGAACTGCAGAACACCGTACAGGTTGAAACCGGCTTGCAACCCTCTGTCACCAGCGAGTCGTCGCCGCATTTCCGCCCCAGAAGCTCAGTGCGCGCCATGACTGCCAAACGGCCTCCGAAAGCCGAATTCTTTGATGAGTCGGCAATGTACCAGGGCGCTGTTAACCCCAGGGCCACATCGACCTGGCTGGATGACTGGACGGCATTTCCGGAATCCTGACGAGCTTACCAATGCCTGGGAGGGTGGCTACCTCCACAAAGGAATGCAGAGGTCTGAACTTTTCTGTACCCTGCGCGGCTCTTCGCGAAAGGAACAACCATGATCTCCCAGACAAACTCCCTGGCTACCGATGAACGGCCGGGCGCTTTCTCCGATAGCGACCCGATCGTTCTGACGCTTACGATTGGCTTCATCCTGCTGTTCGTTGGTGCTTCCATTATTGACAGCAGCGCCGTCGCCACAGCGATTGGCGCCGGATTCACCTGGACGGCAAAGTACCTGGGGTCGTTCTTCCAACTACTCCTGCTGGCAACCTTTTTCATCGCACTTGGAACAGCGGTCAGCAAGGCCGGCAATGCACGGATTGGTGGCCTGGACCGGCCGGAAATCAGCCGTTTTCGCTGGCTTTCAATGATCATGTGTACATTGCTGGCCGGTGGAGGGGTGTTTTTCGCCGCCGGGGAACCGGTCTATCACTTTGTGGTAACACCACCGGCGTTTGATACCGAAGCCGGAACGGCTGCGGCCACCGCTCCCGCCATGGCGCAGTCGTTTACTCACTGGGGCTTCCTTGCCTGGGCCGTGCTCGGCTCGCTGACCGCACTGGTTCTCAGCAGGGCTCACTATGATCAGGGCAAACCGCTGCAGCCGCGAACCCTATTGTATCCGGTGTTTGGTGAGAACGCTGTTCAAGGCAAGCTGGGTGGGGTGATTGACGCCCTTTGCGTCATTGCCGTGGTGGCGGGAACCGTCGGCCCTATCGGTTTCCTGGCAACCCAGGTGAGTTTCGGGCTGCACGAGCTGTTTGGCATCACCGATGGCTATGGCACCCAGCTCGCGGTACTGATCATTCTGGCCGGGGTGTACATGACCTCCGCCATGACCGGCCTGCACAAGGGTATTCAGTTGCTCAGCCGGTTCAACGTGCTCCTCGCCCTGGCCATCGCCGCGGTGATTTTCCTGTTCGGTCCCACACTGTTTCTGGCCAACACCTTTACCCAGTCATTCGGCGAGTACCTGACGTCTTTCATGGCAATGTCGACGATGACCGCTGAAACGGCGCCGGACTGGTGGATGAAATGGTGGACGGTGTTTTTCTTCGCCTGGTTTATTGGTTACACGCCTTTGATGGCAGTGTTTGTGTCGCGAATTTCCCGCGGACGCACGGTTCGTGAAATGATCCTCGCGGTTGCCGTATTGGCACCTATTGCCACCACAATCTGGTTTACGCTGCTGGGTGGCTCGGGAATCTATCACCAGCTGGCCGGCACCTTTGACCTGACCGAAGCGTTGAACAATTTCCGTTTTGACGTCGCCACACTGACCGTGGCCCAGGCGCTGCCAGGAGGCACCTGGATGGCCGCCGCGATACTGCTGCTCACCACCATTTTTGTCGCCACCACCGGCGACTCCATGAGCTATTCCATTGCCATGGTGGGTGCGGGCCATGATGAGCCAAATCCCTGGATCCGGGTATTCTGGGGCGGTGCTATGGCGATGATGGCCGCCATTCTGCTGTATATGGGTTCAGGGCAGATTGGCGTGCTTCAGCAGTTCATTGTGATAACCGCCATACCGGTCTCCTTTGTCATACTGCCATCGCTATGGACAGGGCCGAAAGCGGCTATGGCCATGGCCCGTGATCAGGGGCTTGCCTGACCATCATCACCAGTTCGATGCTGCTGTTCCCAGAGCCTGGCGTAATGCCCCTTCTGGCCCAGCAGCTCGACGTGGTTGCCACTCTCGACAATGCAGCCGCCGTCCATCACCAGAATGGTATCCGCATCGCGCGTCGTCGACAGCCGATGAGCGATAACCAGGGAGGTGCGCTGGCGGCTGACTTCCTTCAAGGCCCCCAGAATCGCCTGTTCAGACAGCGAATCCAGAGAAGATGTGGCTTCGTCCAGAATCAATAACGGTGGGTTCTTGAGAAGTACCCGGGCAATGGCGACCCGCTGTTTCTCGCCGCCGGAAAGTTTAAGCCCCCGCTCACCAACCTGTGTGTTATAGCCATCGGGCAGGCTGTGGATAAACTGTTCCAGGTGCGCCATTCGGGCTGCCCGGTACACCTCTTCCTCGCTGGCATCAGGCCGACCGTAAGCCAGGTTCCGAAAAAGTGTGTCGTTGAACAGCACCGTATCCTGGGGCACCACGCCAATGGCGGAACGCAGGCTGTCCTGGGTGACCTCACGGATATCCTGACCGTCGATGGTGATACTGCCCCGGTTCACATCGTAAAACCGGAAAAGCAGGCGGGCGAGGGTCGATTTCCCCGCGCCGCTGGCGCCCACGACGGCTACGGTGTGCCCAGCGGGAATTGAGAAACTTACGTTCTGGAGGATCTGACGGTTGGGGCGATAACCAAAGTGAACCTGGTCGAAACAAACCTCGCCTTTTTCCACCACCAACGCTTTGGCGTTCGGCGCGTCCTCAATGACCGGTTCGTCGCCGAGCAACCCGAACAACCGTTCCACATTCACCAGCGCCTGGCGGATCTCCCGATACACGAACCCCAGTGCATTGAGCGGTATAAACAGCTGTAACAGGTAGGCATTAATCATGGTGAAATCCCCCAGGGTGATCTCACCACTGGCGACTTCCTGCACTGCCATGGCCATGATGACGATCATCGCCACACCGATGATCAGGGCCTGGCCCGAGTTCAGGGCGGCAAGCGACAGCCGGTTTTTGAGCCGTGCCTGTTCCCAGTCATCCAGGTCCTTGTCGTAGAGCTCTGCCTCGAAGCGTTCGTTATTGAAATACTTTACGGTCTCGTAGTTGAGCAGGCTGTCGACTGCGCGGGAATTGGACTGGTTGTCCCGGGCATTGGCTTCGCGCACGTATTTCGTGCGCCACTCGGTCACCTTGATGGAAAACACCACATACACCACCACCGCTACCAGGATCGCCAGCACATAGCCCACGTTGAACACCACGAAGAGAATACCGGCCACCATCAGGATTTCGAGGAGGGTGGGGACAATGTTGAAGAGGGTGAAACGCAGCAGGAAGCTAATGCCGTTGGTGCCCCGTTCAATGTCCCGGGCCAGTCCGCCGGTTTTCCGGTCCAGGTGAAAGGACAGCTCCCGGTTGTGCAGATGTTCGAAAACCCTCAGTGACACTCGTCGCATGGCCCGTTCCGCGACTCGGGCGAACACCGCGTCCCGCAATTCGCTGAACAGGGTGCTGCCAAATCGGAGCAGGCCGTAGGCGACGACCAGTATGACCGGTATCCACAGCAGTACCTCGCCGCCCTGACTTTCGTCCAGGTAGTCGACGATGTATTTCAAGGCGACCGGTGTGGCGACCGTGGCCAGTTTGGAGAAGATCAGGAACCCCAGTGCCAGCATGACTCGACCACGGAATTCCGCCAGATAGGGCCATAGGCCGGCGATGACTTTCCAGTCGGGTTTGTGGTTGGCGGGGTACTCGTTGTCAGCGTAGGCGCGCACTCGGGTTTCCCTTCAATAACGGAGTAGTCGAGCGCACGAGATGGGACTTGTCTGCCAGGACACGCTGTAGATACGTCCCTGTACGCTCGACAAAAGCCATCCATGGCTTTTGACGGTCCTGGCAGACAAGTCCCACCCCGCACGCTCTTACGTAGCTGTATGATAGGTTCTAATACGAGTAAAAACCGTATTGTTATCGGAGTTTACAGTACCCCTTATCCTGGAGGCACACCATCAACACCCGTCATCGGAAGGCTCTGAAACTGGTTGTCGATTTTATCAGCCCTTACAAAAGGGCTGTTACCGGCGCTCTCGTGGCTCTGGTTATTACAGCCGGCATCACACTTGCCCTGGGTCAGGGCTTACGGATTCTGGTGGACCAGGGCCTTGCCACCCAGTCTCCCGCGATGTTGTCCAAAGCAGTCGGTCTGTTTTTTGTGCTGGTGATCGGACTGGCTATCGGCTCCTTTGCCCGCTTTTATCTTGTGTCCTGGATTGGCGAAAGGGTGGTGGCGGATATTCGAAAGCAGGTGTTTAACCATCTGATCGACCTTCACCCTGGTTTCTACGAGAAAAACCGAAGCCTGGAAATACAGTCGCGGTTTACCGCTGATACGACAGTGCTGCAATCCGTCATCGGCTCCACGGTCTCCATCGCGCTGCGCAACACCCTGATGCTGGTGGGCGGTCTGATCCTGCTCTTCATAACCAATGCCAAACTTGCCGGTATCATCATCCTCGGCTTCCCACTGGTGATCATTCCCATCCTGATCTATGGTCGCCGTGTGCGGCAGCTGTCCAGGCTGAGCCAGGACCGGGTCGCGGAAGTGGGCAGCTACGTGGGGGAGAACCTCACCCAGATCAAGACGGTGCAGGCGTTCAACCATCAGCCTCATGACCGCCGGTTTTTCTCACAGGTGGCGGAAAATGCCTTCGAGATTGCCCGTGTGAGGATTCGCCAGCGGGCCTGGCTGACCACCATCGCCATTACCCTGGTTATGGGTGCCATTGGCGTGGTGATCTGGATTGGCGGGCTGGATGTGATCTCAGGTCGTACCAGCCCGGGCGAGCTGGCGGCATTTGTATTCTACAGCCTGTTGGTGGGACTGGCCGCCGGCGCCATCAGTGAAGTGATTGGTGAGTTGCAGCGCGCAGCCGGGGCAGCGGCGCGGATTTTCGAGCTGCTGCAGACACCCAGTGAAATCCTCAGTGGGGCAAACGCCACCCAGGCTCTGCCCGACCCCCTTCGCGGCGACATCGAGATCAGCAATCTGACCTTTTCCTATCCGGCCCGTCGCGATATCGAGGTTCTGCAAAGCCTTTCACTTCACATCCAGGCAGGCGAAACCGTGGCCCTGGTTGGTCCCTCCGGGGCTGGAAAGTCTACGTTGTTCGATCTGCTCTTGAGGTTCTATGACCCCGACACGGGGCGGATTCTTATCGACGGCGTTGACAGTCGTAAGTTAGCGCTTACAGACCTGCGCCAATGCTTTGCGCTGGTGCCACAGAACCCCGCGCTGTTTCACGGCACCATTGCCGATAACATCCGCTACGCCCGACCGGAGGCCAGCGACACTGCCATGGTGGAGGCCGCCAGGATTGCCCATGCCGATGAGTTTATCCGCAAACTGCCAAAAGGCTATGAAACGCCACTGGGCGATACGGGTCTCGGGCTATCGGGGGGGCAGAAGCAGCGGCTGGCGATTGCCCGCGCACTGCTTGCGGATGCGCCTATACTGTTATTGGATGAAGCGACCAGCGCACTGGATGCAGAAAGCGAACACCTGATCCAGCAAGCCATGCCGGGACTGATGTCCAACCGCACGACATTGGTCATCGCACACCGGTTGGCCACCGTCAGGCACGCCGATCGTATCATTGTGATGGACGCCGGAATTATTCAGGATATCGGCAACCACGATGAACTTGTCGAACGGAATCCGCTGTACCGGAGACTTGCGGAACTTCAGTTCCGGGAGGACATTGGCGGCCGCAGTACGTAGAAACAACAGGGCCGGGTTTTCAAACCGGGCCATCATTTCGTGTATGCTGACAGTACCAAACCGAATTCGAGGAGAGTCAAAGTGACGAACAAAGAATTGCAGGCACTCAAAGAACGTTATGTCGCGGCCGGTGCTGCCAGCCCCAACGAGCAGTTTGCCGACCATGCGACCAATGCCGAGCTCTGGGATGCCGATGGCAAGCGTATGATCGACTTCGCCGGCGGCATTGGTGTACTGAATATCGGCCATCGTCACCCCAAAGTGGTTGAAGCGGTGAAGGCGCAGTTGGACAAGCTGATGCACACCTGCCAGACCGTCATGCCCTATGAGGGCTATGTGAAGCTGGCGCAGAAGCTCAGTGAAGTGGTTCCGGTAAAGGGCCACGCCAAGGTCATGCTGGCCAACTCCGGCGCAGAAGCTCTGGAAAACGCCATGAAGATCGCCCGCGCGGCGACCGGCAAAACCAATGTGATCTGCTTTGACGGCGGTTATCACGGCCGTACCTTCTACACCATGGCCATGAACGGCAAAGCCGCTCCTTATCAGACCGATTTCGGCCCAATGCCGGGCACCGTCTTCCGCGCCCCCTATCCGGTTCCCTATCACGGTGTCAGTGAGGATGAAGCGCTCCGTGGCCTGAAGATGGCCATGAAGGCTGATTCACCCGGCAATGAGACAGCCGCCATCGTGATTGAGCCGGTGTTGGGTGAAGGCGGTTTCTACGCCGCACCAGCCAGCTTCCTCAAAGAGATCCGCAAGATCTGCGATGAAAACGGCATCCTGATGATCGCGGATGAGGTTCAGAGCGGCTTTGGCCGGACTGGAAAGATGTTCGCCATCGAACACAGCGGTGTTGAGCCCGACATGATGACCATGGCCAAGAGTATGGCCGATGGCATGCCGATCTCAGCCATTGTCGGTACCGACAAGGTTATGGACTCGTCCGGCCCGAACTCCCTCGGCGGCACCTACACCGGCAGCCCGACGGCCTGTGCGGCAGCCCTGGCAGTATTTGACGTGTTCAAGGAAGAAGACATTCTGGGTAAGAGTCAGCGCCTGGGTGACACCCTGCGCAGACGCTTTGATCAGTGGCAGGAACAGTTCCCCCACGTGGACAACGTGCGCAACCTCGGGCCCATGGCTGCCATTGAACTGGTCACCGACAAGACCAGCAAAGAACCGCGGGCAGACCTGGCGGCGGCCGTTACCAAGAAAGCCAAGGAAAATGGCCTGATCCTGCTGAGCTGCGGTATGTACGGCAATACCTTGCGTTTCCTGATGCCGGTCACCATCGAGGACAATATTCTTGAGGAAGGCCTGGCGATCGTTGAGCAGGCACTGAAAGAGGTGGGCTAACACCTTCTGGCAGGGTCATTAACACACCTGCCGCTGTATACCGGAACGCTGGTCAGTGTGAAGCTGACCAGCGTTTTTTTATGGGCTCTATCCGTTCTAGATCAACTTCCTGATTTCCTTCCACAAGCGCCGATAGGCATCGGCAGCTGCGGATGACCGATCCATCAGTTCCACCGGCTGGCCACTCTCACCCATCTTCTCCACCACACTGGCATTGGGAATCAGCGCGTTCAGCCCATTCTCGAGGCGCTGTTTGCGATGGATCACCATCTCGCGATGCAGATTCTTGCGGCGGTCCACGATGGAGAAAAACGGGTGCAGACGACCGGGTTTGAGCTTCTTGTCCTTGGCGAAGGCCTGGAGCTGTTGCCAGCTATTCAGAGCGAGCCAAGTCGGAACCACCGGCACGAACACGCCATCGGCGGTTTTCAACACCTGCTCGGACAACCGCGACATCGAGGGCGGGCAATCCAGTACGACCAGGCTGGTTTCCTCCGATAGCGGCGCCAGCCAGTTTTTGAGGGTATTGGCGCTGTCGTCCTTATCCAGCCGGACATCAAGGTTGCGAAAACTGTTATGGGCCGGGATAAAATCGAGGTCAGGGTAGGCGCTGGCCCGAATGAATTTGCCGATGGGGGTCTTGCCATCCATCAGTGCAGCCAGTTTCCGACCCTTGATCTCGTCGGTTCCCGCCAGGTACCAGCTGGCCGCGCCCTGAGGGTCGAGATCCCATAACAGGGTGGGAATGCCAGCCTGGCTGGCCAGGTAGGCAATGTTTACAGCCGCAGCGGTTTTACCGACACCGCCTTTAAGACTGTAAAACGCAATGATCTTCATGCTTCCTCCTAAAGCCCCGTCAAAACACCGGCTGCAAGCTTAACCGATCCCACTGGCAGGCGTGTTTCAGTTTAGTGACACGTATCCAGAAGCTACGTAAATATTGCAACTCCTCCCCCTGACTACTCCCCGCAAACTGCCTGAAAGGATGTTTTGGCTAACGATTGAACACTTCATGTTGACGATGGACATCCACAACTGCCGTCAACAGGCGGCATTGGCCATTGGATCGTCTCCACAAAAAATACAAGACAGGAGCACACAATGATCTCCATACAACGCCTGGCAACCGGTGTCAGTCTCGGCCTGACACTTGCGTTGCCCATTAATACCGCCCACGCCGGTACCTTTGTCCATCTGTTCGAATGGAAGTGGAGCGATGTCGCCACTGAATGTGAACAGTTTCTTGGGCCCAAGGGTTACAGCGCCGTTCAGGTGTCACCGCCGCAGGAACACATTCAGGGCAGCGCCTGGTGGACGCGCTATCAACCGGTCAGCTACCAGCTCCAGAGCCGCAGTGGTAACAGCAGCCAGTTCGCCGATATGGTTTCGCGCTGCAACACGGCCGGGGTCGACGTTTATGTGGATGCGGTGATCAACCATACCGCCAATGGTACGGGAACCGGCACCGCCGGGTCCTATTACAGCAGCGATTCCCTGACCTATCCTATCTACAGTGGCAACGATTTCCACGCCGAATGCAGTATCAACGGCTCGGATTACAGTTCGGATGCCTGGCGCGTTCGCAATTGCCGCCTCGTCGGCTTACCGGACCTGGATACCGGAAGCGGCTACGTGCGCGACACTCTGGCCGGCTATCTCAATCAGCTCACTTCGCTGGGTGTGAAGGGTATACGGGTGGATGCCGCCAAACATATGTCGCCCGGTGATATCGGCGCCGTCATCAATCAGGCCGGCGGCTCGCTGTACGTATTCCAGGAGGTGATCGACCTGGGTGGCGAAGCCGTCAGTGCCACTGAGTACACGGGTACGTCAGACGTCACCGAGTTCCGCTACAGCGCGTCCATCGGCAACGTCTTCAAGAACCAGCAACTGGCCAACCTCAACGCCTTTGGTGAGAGCTGGGGCTTCCTGTCCGGCGGTGATGCCGTTGTATTCACCGACAACCATGACAACCAACGTGGCCACGGTGCCGGTGGCAGCAATGTGTTGACCTACAAGGATGGTGATCTCTACAACCTGGCCAACGTGTTCATGCTGGGCTGGCCTTATGGCTACCCCAAGGTAATGTCGAGCTACGCATTTTCCAACGGTGACCAGGGCCCTCCAGCCCAAAACGTCTACCAGAACGGCACTGCTCAGTGCGGCTCCGCCTGGGTATGCGAACATCGCTGGGACTCCATTGCCAACATGGTTGCCTTCCGGGCTGAGACCGACGGCCAGGGCGTGAACAGCTGGTGGGACAATGGCAATAACCAGATTGCGTTTAGCCGGGGCAATAAGGGGTTCGTCGCCATCAACCGTGAAGGCAGCACACTGTCACGGACTTTCAGCACCGGGCTGGCCGATGGAAACTATCGCAATGTGGCTGGCAACGGTGCCTGCGTAACGGTGCAGAATGGCCAGGTGGCACTGACGGTACCGGCGATGGAGGCAGCGGCACTTCATAGCGGTGCCCCCTGTGACGGAAGCGATCCCAATCCGCCAACAGCAGGGACGGCATCCGTCACCTTCCAGTGCCAGAACGGCACTACCACCATGGGGCAAAGTGTGTACGTTACCGGCAACAACAATGCTTTGGGTAACTGGTCACCTGCCGATGCGGTAAAACTGGATCCAACAGCCTACCCAACCTGGAGTGGGTCGATCAATCTACCAGCGGAGACCTCCATCGAGTGGAAATGCCTGAAGCGCAGCGAAACCGATCCCAGCGCCCAGCAGCAGTGGCAGTCAGGGGATAATAACCTGGTACAGACCGCAGGTGAGGGCACCAGCAGTTCCACTTCCGGTTCTTTCTGAAGCGCACCTGCCACTACCACACCAACTGAAACGGCCCGCGTTAGCGGGCCGGTACCGCCGACCTCGGTTACTCACACTCACGGTTTCATCGTATACTGCCTGACGACTTTATCGGTATGCTGGATTCCACCGGCATCACTTCCCCGAACGATCAGGCTGATTTATGACCGACCCGGAAATCCAATCTCCACCGACCCACAAGCCAAGGCCCTGGGTTGATCTACTCGTGAGTATCATCATTCCCTCCGTCATTCTGATGAAGTTGAGCGGGGATGAATATTTGGGCAGTGTCATGGCCCTGGTCATCGGGCTTGCGTTCCCCCTTGGATGGGGACTGTTCGAGTTGGTGCGCTATCGCAAGTACAACTTTATTGCGGTGCTCGGCATTGTCAGCGTCGGTTTGACCGGCGGTATCGGCCTGATGGAGCTGGATGCCGGCTGGCTGGCGATCAAGGAAGCGGCTGTTCCCGCCGTCATCGGTATTGCCGTGCTTGTTTCAACCCGTACACGCTATCCGCTGGTTAGAACGCTGCTGTACAACCCGTCCGTGCTCAACGTGGACAAGATTCAGGCGGTGCTGAAAGAAAACGGAAGTGAGGAAGAGTTCGAGGCCCGCCTGCTCAAGGCCAGCTATTTCTTCAGCCTGACCTTTCTGTTCTCCTCCATCATGAATTTCGTGCTGGCCAAGTGGATTGTCACCAGCCCATCCGGAACCCAGGCGTTCAATGAAGAACTGGGCAGGATGACCCTGGTGAGTTATCCCATGATCGCTATTCCCTCGATGATCATGATGATCGCCATTTTCTACTACCTCTGGCGTTCCATTCGCCGGCTCACCGGCTACACCCTTGAGGATGTTATGGCGCCGCACCTTGCGGCCCAGCACGACAACAAGTCGTCTGACACATCCACAGGTAACGGTAGCTGACGCCAGTCAGAAATACTGAATTCCTCTAAATAACTGAATTATAAATAAAAAAGGCGACCATCAGGTCGCCTTTTTCGTATCCCCGGATAACCCGGGTCCGATCAAAAACCCGCCGTGATCACACGTCCAGGTTGGTCACTTCAAGCGCATTACTCTGGATGAACAGGCGCCGTGGCTCGACGTCATCGCCCATCAGGGTGGTGAAGATCTGGTCCGCCGCAATGGCGTCCTCGATGGTGACCTTCATCATGCGACGAGTCTCCGGATCCATGGTGGTTTCCCACAACTGCTCCGGGTTCATCTCACCCAGCCCCTTATAGCGCTGGATGTTCAGGCCGCGTTGGGCTTCCTTCATCAGCCATTCCAGAGCGCCCTCGAATGACAGCACCGCCTGCTTGCGCTCGCCACGCTGGATATAAGCGCCGTCTTCGATCAAGCCGTCCAGTGTCTCACCCATCCTCGCGATGGCCGCGTAAGAGGACGACTCGAAGAACTCATGGCTGAACACGTGGTTATGGGGAATCCCGTGCACATAAATCACCACCTTCGGCAGGTAGAGATTGCGCTCGGTGTCCTTTTCCACCGAGAAGGTGTACTTGGTGCCGGTGCGAGTATCCAGCTGAAGGCCGTCACCCAGGCGAGCCACCCAACGAGCCACTTCTGCCTCTTCTTTGAGGTGTTCCGGCTTCAGGGTCACGTTATCCAGCATTTGTTGGAGTACCTTGGCCGGGTAGGCCCGGGACAGACGATCAATCATCGCCATCACCGCCTGGTAGTCCTTCACCATGGTTTCCAGAGCGGAATCCTTGATAGCCGGCGCTTCCGGATTGACATAGAGCTGGGCGCCTTCCAGAGCGGTCTGTGTCAGGTACGCTTCCTTGGCTTTCTCGTCTTTCAGGTACTGCTCCTGCTTACCACGCTTGACCTTGTACAGCGGTGGCATGGCAATGAACACATGGCCACGCTCAATAATTTCACGCATCTGACGGAACAGGAAGGTGAGTAGCAGCGTACGGATGTGGGAACCGTCCACGTCCGCATCGGTCATGATAATCAGGGAGTGGTAGCGGAGTTTTTCCGGATTGAATTCCTCTCGCCCGATGCCGCAGCCCAGCGCAGTAATGAGCGTACCCACTTCCGCCGAGGACAACATCTTGTCGAAGCGGGCCTTCTCCACGTTCAGGATCTTACCCTTGAGTGGCAGGATGGCCTGTGTCTTCCGATCGCGCCCCTGTTTGGCACTACCACCGGCGGAATCACCCTCCACTATGAACAGTTCGGAAAGAGCGGGGTCTTTTTCCTGACAGTCCGCCAACTTGCCCGGCAGACCGGCAATGTCCAGCGCCCCCTTGCGGCGCGTCATGTCACGGGCCTTGCGGGCCGCTTCACGGGCGCGGGCCGCTTCAATCATCTTGTTGACGATCAGCTTGGCCTCGTTGGGCTGCTCCTGCAGGAAGTCCGCAAAGGATTGATACAACTCCTGCTCAACCGCGGTTTTGACCTCGGAAGAAACCAGCTTGTCCTTGGTCTGGGACGAGAACTTGGGGTCAGGAACCTTCACGCTGATAATAGCCGTCAGACCTTCCCGAGCGTCATCACCGGACGTGCTGACCTTGGCCTTTTTGCCCAGGCCTTCGTGCTCAATATAGTTGTTGAGCGAACGGGTCAGGGCCGCACGGAACCCAGCGAGGTGGGTACCACCGTCGCGCTGCGGGATGTTGTTGGTAAACGTATAGATATTTTCCTGGAAGGCATCGTTCCACTGCATGGCCACTTCCACCGCAATACCGTCTTCACGTTCCTTGATGAAATGAAACACGCGGTTGATCGGTGTCTTGTTGGAGTTCAGGTGCTCAACAAAGGCACGCAGGCCACCCTCGTATTCGAATACCTCTTCCTTGCCACTACGCTCATCCTGCAGGCGGATACGCACACCGCTGTTCAGGAACGCCAGCTCCCGCAGGCGTTTGGCCAAAATATCCCAGTGGAATTCAATGCTGGTAAACGTATCCGGGGATGGAACGAAGTGAACCTTCGTACCACTGGCGTCGGTGTCGCCAACCACATCGAGCGGCGCTTTTGGTACGCCGTTGTTGTAGGTTTGCTCGTAAACCTTGCCATCACGTCGAATGGTCAACGTAAGGGAGGAGGAGAGGGCGTTTACCACCGACACCCCAACACCGTGAAGCCCGCCTGAGACCTTGTAGCTGTTGTCATCAAACTTACCACCGGCATGGAGAACCGTCATGATAACTTCCGCAGCGGAGACACCTTCTTCCTTGTGAAGGTCGACGGGAATACCACGGCCGTTATCCCTGACCGTGACCGATTCGTCCGGATGGATGATCACCCCGATTTCAGAACAGTGCCCAGCCAATGCCTCGTCAATGGAGTTGTCCACCAACTCAAAGACCATGTGATGCAGGCCCGTGCCATCATCAGTGTCACCGATATACATGCCGGGCCGCTTCCGAACGGCATCCAGTCCTTTCAATACCTTGATGCTTGAGGAGTTGTAGTTCGATTCACTCATTAGGGTACTCCTGAAGGGTGATTTCCCGGCGTGAAGCCATTGCCGCTGTTATTCTAGAGCGATGAAAGTGGATCATCCGGGTTCCTGTTCTTCCGTCAATTTGCCATGTTCCACGTGGAACAATCTGTATTCCGGCATGGTGTGCCGCCATAATTCATCCGGCCTGGGCGCCTCTATCGATGTCACAAACACCTGACATCGTAATTCGTAGAGCTTTTGGGCAAGCATGGCCCTGTGGACGACATCCAGCTCTGCATTGATATCGTCCAGCAAAAAGGTAACCTGCTTTCCAAGATCGCTCAGCACCATGCCTTGTGCGATCTTCATCAAAATGACCAACGTCTTTTGCTGGCCCCGGGAGAAGGTCTCCGCCACCGGCCTTCCCTGGTATCGCAAGCGGATGTCAGCCCGATTGGGACCGTACAGGGTATGGCCCATTTTCTGTTCCTGCTCCCGGTGGGAACGTAGTACCTCGACCAGGGGTTGGCTGGCGTCCCAGCCAACGTAATAGTCCAGCTTGAGCCCATCAACCCAGGGGGCGTCTATCTCACCGAGTAAACTGTAAAAAGCCTTGGTAAAGAGCCGAAAGGTTTCGTTCCGGGCTTGCGTCAATCGCTCTGCCAACTCCGTGTACTGGGAATCCCAGACCTTCATCAGAGCGTCATCTATTCTACCATTTCTCAGGATCTGATTCCGCTGTGACGTCACTCTTTGACACTGCTGCCACAACGAAGCAAACGAAGGTTCCACGTGGAACACTGCCCAATCGAGAAACTGCCGGCGTTTTCCGGGTCCGCCGGCAACAATATCAAACACCCCCGGATCGATAACCGAGACGGGCAGATGCCGGGCAAGCGAAGACAGGTTACGAACTGCTTCCCCATCCACTCTAAGCGTGGTTTCTTTAGCGGTCACATCCCTGGAGATGCCCACACGATGGTTAAGCTCTCCAACTGATGATTGTTCCCCTCCCGACATTCCCTGATCCAGGCCACCGAACACCGTCAGTTTGTGTTGGCCGTGGCTAACCACCGCCTGATGTCTACTTACCCGGAATGAGCGGCCAAGCCCCAGGTAGCCAATGGCTTCCAGAACGCTGGTTTTTCCACTGCCGTTGGCGCCATATAACAAATTAATGGAAGGTGAGAAACTGACCGGCGCAGGCGAGAGATTGCGGAAATGTTCCGATTGAAGTTTAACAAGCGCCATAGGTCACGATAGGTTATTAACCAGCAGGAGACGGGGACAAAAAAGGCAGCGTGCCTTACCGACAACGCTGCCCCAGTGTACAAAACCTCGCGGGTGAACGCGATTAATGCAGCATGTTCAACCGCTCGTCCATGAAGACATCCATTTCCGGCGCCAGTATGTGAACATAACGGTCGAAATACAGGAACTGTTTCAACAAGAGCGCAAACTCTCTTGGAAAATGCAGCCCGTGGCCCTCACCAATCCGTACCATATCCATCAGGATGTTGTTCACGTCATCCTCGGCTTGTTCAGCCTGATAGGGCACTTCATCCGGCACCATGGTGTCCATTTGCTGGTAAAGGCGCCGCAGGTCGGCTGCCAGTTCAGCCACCTGAACCTTTTGATGGGTGATACCTATACGAATCATCGCGTCGGCCATGCCTTCAAAATTGCCGACCATGACCGTTGAAATAAAATCGCTGACGGCCTGCCAGGTATCCGGACGGATGCGACCGACAATACCGAAATCAATAAAACCAACCCGGCCGTCTTTCAACACCATCAGATTGCCCGCATGAACATCGGCGTGGAAAAACTCACACTGGGTGAGGCTGGAAAACCAGGTGTTCATTGCCGTAATCAGCGTGCGCTCCGGATCCCGCGCGTAACCCCGGATGCTTTCAAGATCCGTCAGAGGTACACCGTGGAAACGCTCCATGGTAAGAATGCGACGAGTACTGCAGCTTTCGTAGACCCGTGGCACGGTAGCATCTTCATTGTGGGTGTTATGGAGAAATTCCCGGAACACCTTAAGGTTGTTCGCTTCCTTGATGAAGTCGCACTCCTCCAGCATGGTGCGCTGGATTTCCTCCACGATTCCGGACAACGAAGTCCAGGATAGTTTGGGCGCCAGGGTCTCCAGAATTTTCGCGGACAGGTACAGGAAATTGAGATCCGTCAGCAGAATGTTTTCCACACCCGGCTTTTGCACCTTGATCACCACATCCTCACCAGTAACCAGCTTTGCGGCGTGAACCTGTGCAATCGATGCCGACGCCAAAGCCACCGGGTCAATGTCAGAGTATACGTCTTCGATTGGTCGGCCCAGTTCGTCCCGGATAATTTTCCGGATCACACTGAATGGCAGGCTTGGGGTACGGTCCAGACAGTATTGGAATTCCTCCACGTATTCCTTGGGGAAAAACGTGGGGGAGCTGGCAATAAACTGGCCGAGCTTGATGTAGGTGGCACCCAGGGATTCAAACGTCTGCCTGAGCAACCGCGGCGCGGGCGGTCGATCTCCCCGCACCCAATTCACTCCAGCGCGTCCCAACACCGATACGGTCTGACCGATTCGAAAGGCACCCTTGAGGCTGTTCGTCACCGTTCCCATGACTCTCTTCCTTACTGATCCGGTAAATATCTGGCGGCCACAACCAATCCGGCGGACCTACAGCCGCATCGGCATGACGACATAGAGGCAGCGATTGTCGTTCTCGGCCTCAATCAACGCACTGCTATTGGGATTCGCCAGGGTTATCTTGACCTGATCTTCATCCAGCGCGTTCATCACATCCACCAGGTAGCCTACATTAAAGCCAATCTGTAGTGATTCGCCCTGATACTCGACCGGCAGCGCGTCTTCGGCCTGTTCCTGATCCGGGTTGTTGGCAAATACCTGCAACTCGTTGGGCGCCAAGTTCAGGCGTACGCCACGGATGTTTTCATGGGATAGAATGCCGGCGCGCTGGAGTGTGTTCTTGAGGGTAGCGCGATCCGCCAGGACAACTTTATCCCCACCGCGGGGAATGACCCGGTTATAGTCCGGGAACTTGCCTTCGATCAACTTCGAGGTAAAGGTATAGGAGCCTACCGTCGCGCGCAGATGATTGTCTCCGATCACCAGGGTCACCGGGGTTTCCACATCATCCAGCAAGCGCGCCAGTTCCAGCACCCCCTTACGCGGCACGATCACCTGGCGGGGTTCCGGGCAGCCGGTGGGCAAATCAAAATGCGCCATGGCCAGGCGATGGCCATCAGTAGCCACGGTGCGAACGTGATCCTTGTCGACTTCCAGCAACAGCCCGTTCAGGTAATAGCGAACATCCTGTTGAGCCATTGCAAAAGCAGTGGCGTCGAACATTCGGCTGAGTTCTTTCTGGGGCAGTTCCAGGCCGAAACTTTCCGCATCATCCTCAACGTTGGGAAAATGCTCCGCCGGCAAGGTCGACAGCGTAAAGTGGCTGGCGCCACAACGCAGATGCAGGCGGTCGCCCTCCAACGCCAACTCGATAGGCGCCTCATCACCCAACGCCCGGCAAATATCAGACAGTTTCCGCGCCGGAACTGTAATGCGGCCTGGCTGGTCAACGTGCACCGGTGACACCCGGCCCACCAGTTCCACTTCCATATTGGTACCAGTCAGCGTGAGGGTATTATCCTCGGCCACCAGCAACACGTTGGAGAGAACGGGCATTGTCTGTTTTCGCTCCACCACACCGGCAATGGACTGAAGGGGGGTGAGCAGAGATTCTCGGCTGATCGTCAGTTTCATGGCACTCAGCATTCTTTTATTGGAAGGTGAATGTGTATTGGCTGCCGCTAACCCGGTCAGGTTGTCAGTAGCCGCATAAAGTTCTGATAATCCTCTCGGATGCCAGGATCCGTTTCCTGCAGCTCTACAATCTTTTTGCAGGCATGCAATACCGTGGTGTGATCACGGCCACCAAACGCATCGCCAATTTCCGGCAGGCTGTGATTGGTCAATTCCTTGGCCAGGGACATGGCAACCTGTCTTGGCCGGGTCACAGTGCGGGTACGCCGTTTTGACAACAAATCGGCCACCTTGATCTTGTAGTACTCCGCCACCGTGCGCTGGATATTATCGATGCTGACCTGCTTTTCATGCAGCGCCAACAGATCCTTGAGGCTTTCCCGGATAAACGGCGGGGTGATCTCCGAACCAGTGAAGTGAGCATTCGCTATCACTAGGCGCAGCGCCCCTTCTAGTTCACGAACGTTCGATCGAATTTTTTGCGCGATAAAAAACGCCGCCTCGCTGCTGAGTTTGACGTTCACCTGCTCCGCCTTTTTCATCAGGATGGCGACCCTGGTCTCCAGCTCCGGTGGCTCTACCATCACGGTCAGGCCCCAGCCGAAACGGGATTTAAGGCGCTCTTCCATATCCACAATTTCTTTCGGAAAGCGGTCACAGGTCACAATAACCTGTTGTCCGCCTTCCAGTAACGCATTGAAAGTATGGAAAAATTCTTCCTGGGAGCGCTCCTTGCGGGCGAAAAACTGAATATCGTCTATCAACAATGCGTCCACAGAACGGTAATAGCGCTTGAACTCATTGATGGCGTTTAACTGAAGTGCCTTCACCATATCCGCCACAAAACGCTCGGAGCGAAGATAGGCCACCTTGGCTCTCGGGTTGCGCCGTACAATGTCATTACCAATGGCATGCATCAGGTGGGTCTTACCCAGACCCACACCACCATACAAAAACAGTGGGTTATAAGCTCCACCAGGGTTCTCCGCCACCTGCATCGAGGCCGCCCGGGCCAACTGGTTCGATTTACCCTCCACAAACGTGTCAAAGGTAAAGCCTTCGTTCAGGAAACTCTGGTGCTTGATGTCACCCTCAACCTGAACCGAACGTCGTTCGCTGGTGCTCTTGGCCTTCACCGAAGGCGTGGTCACTGTGGCCGCAACGCCTTTCTCTTCTTCCGTTACCCGGCTACCCGCTTCTTCCTGCTCGGCGGCCACACCACTGACCGCGTTCTCGGAACGGACCACCAGGTCAGATGACCGTGGCGCGGAACCCACCTTCATATCAATCCGAGGTGCCTGGCCACCGTGCAGATCCTTCAGGACTTCTTCAATTCTTCTGAGGTATTTTTCGTTCACCCAGTCCATGACGAACCGATTGGGTGCGAACAGCATCAACTGACCCTCGCGGTGATCCGACTGCAAGGGTCTAAGCCAGGTGTTGAATTGCTGGGCGGGAAACTCGTCCCGGAGTACTTCCAGACACTGATGCCATATGTTGTTCGGCACGACAGTCTTGCCTCCGATGCCTCAGAAATTTCTCGTCACGGATCTCCATGACCCGACGAAAGAGATGACCAAGGATTCTAACCTGAGGGCCTCCCGAGTGAAAGAGCCAAACGCATTTAATAAACAGCCTGTGGAAATTTATTTTCTTTTATTTCAATTTTTTACAGACTTACCTACAGGCTTGTGTACAGAAATATCGTGCAGAAAAAGTTACCCACAGACCTGTGTGTACAAAGCGCTCTCAACCCTGTGGACGACACCCCGATGTTCGGTGGATAAATCGCGATCTGAGCAAACCTCCAACTTACCCACATTTCCTGCCTCGGATATACACAGGCCTCATCCCCACTTCTCAACCACTTTATGAACCATCCAATCCCCTGTTTCCAAATCAATTCCATCGGTTTTCCACAGAAAAAGGCCTGCCTAATAACAGTAATAATAATCCTTAAAGAGAATACAAAAAGACCTAATGAATTTATTACCTGAACCGTGAATCAGCGGAGATGGAAATAACCCGACACTGGTCTCGAATAACCATTGAATTCCACCGCCACATTGCATAGAATGCCGCTCCTGTTTTGGCTGTTCATTTTCCAGCCAACGATTGAATTTCCAACATCTGTAATGTGAGACCGACACCATGAAAAGAACGTTTCAACCAAGCGTACTGAAGCGTAAGCGCGTTCACGGTTTCCGTGCCCGCATGGCAACCGCCAACGGCCGTAAGGTAATTTCCCGTCGTCGCGCCAAGGGCCGTGCCCGTCTGTCTGCATAAGACATTGACCGCCTGATGAAGGCTTTGACCTTTCCAAAATCGTCCCGGCTGCTCAAGCCATCCGATTACGGCAAAGTCTTCGATGACGTACAGCTAAGGGTTCCGCACCGACATTTCCTGATCCTGGCCACACCCAATACTCTGGGGCACGCCAGGATTGGGTTGGTGTTTTCAAAGAAGAATCTCAAACTGGCTGTACAACGAAACCGCGTTAAACGCCGGGTTCGGGAAACCTTCAGGCACGAACGGGAATACCCTGCCCTGGACATCGTGGTTCTTGGACGGCGAGGATTGACGGAGCTTGATAATGCCGCGCTCAATGCTACCCTGACGGAGCTCTGGGCACGCCTCAGGAAGAAAAACCGCCAGCTCCAGAAACCAACCACATCGGAACTTTCCGGTACCGGCAAAGGAACGGGTTAATGCGCAAACTGCTGCTCCTGCCCATCCGAGTCTACCAGTACGCGATCAGCCCGATGATGGCCAGTCATTGCCGTCACTACCCCACTTGTTCCCAATACGCTGTCGAAGCCATCACCGCCCACGGCGCCATTAGAGGCCTTTTTCTTTCGGTCAAACGTCTAATGAGGTGTCATCCATGGGCAAAAGGCGGGTATGATCCCGTTCCGGGCACTGACGTTCGCACTGAGGTAGTACCTTCCATCTGCTGCGGGCCGGCCAGCCAAACCCATAACGCTAACCAGACCAAACAGTAAGTTTATGGATATTCAACGCATTGTATTATTTGCCGGCCTTGCCATTGTCAGTTACATGATGGTGCTTGCCTGGAATGAAGACTATAACCAGCCGCAGACCCAACCCGCTACGGAACAGGCCAGTACCAGTACCCAGCCTGCATCGACGGATGACATGACTCTCCCGAGCGAGAGCGCCAGTGGCCCGGATACCTCAAGCGAAGAATTCACCACTCCGGAAGGCGACGGCCAGACAATCTCGGCCTCGGAGACATCCTCCGTTTCTGCCAGTGATCAACTCATCACCGTGCGTACCGATGTCTACGAGCTCAAGATCGACCGTGTAGGCGGTAATCTGATTGAGAGTTCCCTACTCCAGCACGACCGGTCCCTGGACAGTGAAGAATCACTGAGGGTGTTGACCAATACCAGCAAGCGCACCTACATCATGGAAAGCGGGCTGATTGGCCGCGATGGCATCGACAGCAAACGCAATGGCAGTGCTCCGGTTTACAACGCGTCTGCGTCAGAATACGAACTGCAGGAAGGCGAGAATACACTGACGGTCGATCTCACCTTCACCACGGACAACAATGTCGAAGTCACCAAACAGTATCTGTTTAGCCGTGACAGCTATGAGATTGATGTTCGTTATCAGATCAACAACCAGTCCGATAGCGTCTGGCAGGCAAACATGACGGGCAAGATTGTCCGTGATCAGGCACCGGACCCAACCGCCCAGAACAGCCTGGGCATACGTGCTTTCCTGGGCATGGTGGTCAGTTCGCCAGAAGATCCTTACGAGAAGTTCGATTTTGACGATCTCTCCGAGAACCCGATCAACCAATCAGTGACCAATGGCTGGTTGGCCTTCCTCCAGCATTACTTCCTGGCGGCCTGGGTGCCCGAACGTGATCAGCCGGCCCAGTTCCAGTCCACTCGTCGTGGCCCGCTCTATGTCATGGGCTTTGTGTATCCCGCGACCGTCGTGGAGCCGGGTCAAACCAGCGAAGTGTCCGCCAAGGCCTATGTCGGTCCCAAGATCATTGAGCGCCTTGAGAACGTTGCCCCGAACCTCGACCGGACGGTTGATTTCGGCTTCCTGTTCTTCATTGCCCTGCCATTGTTCATTATTCTCGACTGGTTCCACGGGCTGGTTGGCAACTGGGGTGTGGCTATCATCCTGCTGACAGTCCTGGTCAAGGCGGTGTTCTTCAAACTGTCGGCGACCAGTTACCGTTCCATGGCAAGAATGCGTGCGGTAGCTCCCCAGCTGACACGGTTGAAAGAACTGTATGGCGACGATCGCCAGCGCATGTCCCAGGAAATGATGGCGTTGTACAAACGGGAGAAGATAAACCCGTTGGGTGGCTGCCTGCCGATACTGGTACAGATGCCGGTCTTTATATCCCTGTACTGGGTGCTGTTTGAAAGTGTCCAGTTAAGACATGCTCCCTTCATGCTGTGGATCCAGGATCTGTCGGTCATGGACCCCTATTTCATCCTGCCCATCCTGATGGGTGCCAGCATGATGTTGCAGATGAGTCTGAACCCGACACCACCGGACCCGATGCAGGCGAAGATTATGAAGCTGATGCCGCTGATCTTTACCGTGTTCTTCCTCTGGTTCCCGGCAGGTCTGGTTCTGTACTGGTTGGTCAACAACATCCTGTCCATCAGCCAGCAGTGGTACATTACCCGCAAGATTGAAGCAGAAGTTGCGGCCAAGAAGAGCTGACCGGTCATCCAACGGTTCCAGTGATTGCGGAGGCTCCTTTTGGGAGCCTCTGTTATTTCAGGGGCCCCAAGGGGCAAGGGGCAAGGGGGAAGGGGAAAGTAACGATGTTTTATGCCACCGATACCATAGCAGCAATTGCCACGGCCCCGGGCCAGTCCGGGGTGGGTATTGTTCGGGTATCTGGCCCGCAGGCAACGGCCATTGCGCGCCAGATGCTGGGGTTCGAGCCCAGGCCGCGTTACGCACACTATGGGCCGTTCCTGGACACTCGGGGGGAACTGATCGACGAAGGTATCGGGCTGTATTTTCCCAATCCCCATTCGTTTACCGGCGAGGATGTGTTTGAGCTCCAGGGCCACGGTGGCACCGTTATTCTGGACCTGCTGTTGAGAACGGTGTGCGAACTTGGGGCTCGCCTGGCCCGGCCCGGAGAATTTTCAGAACGGGCTTTCCTGAACGACAAACTGGACTTGACCCAGGCCGAGGCTATCGCCGACCTGATTGAAAGCAGTTCGGAGCAGGCAGCGCGCTGTGCGGTGCGTTCCCTGCAAGGCGTATTCTCCCGCAGAATTGACGCCCTGGTTGAGGCTGTTACCCACCTACGGATATATGTCGAGGCTGCGATCGATTTCCCGGAAGAGGAAATCGATTTTCTGGCTGACGGCAAAGTGGCGAACGACCTGCAGCTCATTATCCAGGACCTGGATGTTATCCTTGAGGAAGCCCAGCAAGGCACCATTCTAAGAGATGGTATGAAGGTGGTGATTGCCGGGCGTCCGAACGCTGGCAAGTCCAGCCTGCTCAATGCCCTGGCGGGACGGGAGGCGGCCATTGTGACCGCAGTTGAAGGCACCACCCGGGATGTGTTGCGCGAACACATCCACATTGATGGCATGCCCCTGCACATCATCGATACCGCCGGCCTGCGGGACAGCCCCGACGAAGTGGAACAGATCGGGATTGCCAGGGCCTGGGACGAGATTCGTCAGGCCGACCGTATATTATTGATGGTAGATGCCACCACCACACCGGAAACCGAACCCCATCAACTGTGGCCAGACTTTATCGACCAGTTACCACCCGGCGCGCCCCTGACCGTCATCCGCAACAAGGTGGACCTGACTGGCGAACCAGCGGGCATCGAGCAACTGGACGCCAGTGCCGCGCCGGTGGTGCGCATTGCGGCAAAGTCAGCGGACGGTCTGGAAGTGCTGCGCGATCATCTGAAGCAGTGCATGGGATTTGCCAGTACCACCGAAGGCGGCTTTATCGCCCGGCGTCGTCACCTGGATGCCCTTGAGCGGGCCCGCGTTTCCCTGCTGCAGGGCGAGGACCAGTTACAGGGCTATGGAGCCGGTGAACTGTTGGCAGAGGACCTTCGTGCTGCCCAGGATTCTCTGGGGGAAATCACTGGTGTAATGACACCTGATGACTTACTGGGGAAAATCTTCAGCAGTTTTTGCATCGGCAAATAAGCCTCAAAAGAAACGGTTTGAACCTGCCTTCTTCCGTGTAAAACTAGTCGCTTCATCGACTGCTGAAAACGGCTAGTGAGTGTAGATGTATCGTCCGTATTCCTGTCTTCTGATTTTGCTCTTTCTAAGCGGATGCGCAAGCGTCGACGGTGATCGCTTGTCCAAGGCGTCGTCGGATTTGCTGGAACGAACCGGGCAGGTGATGAAGAAGATCGTTAACCCGCAAACGCCGAATTCCTACCAACGGGAACAGCGGGCGTTGTTTGACCAGCCGTACATCGACCCGCTGACGGAATACCTTGCGGAGCACCGCGACGATCCATCCCGCGCTTCCGTACTACATAACGTGGAACGGGAAAGGGATCTGCGTTGTGAAGCCATTGCAGAAGAGTACGCCAATGAGCCGGCTACTAACGCGATGCTTCAGCGCTATCAAGCCGGCTACAGTTACTCATGCCCGGACCAGGTTGCCGCCTTTGCGGAGCGGGTGAAGCGGCAGCCGTCGACACCGGAACCCGAACCTCGTGCTGAGCCGGAGCCAGCCACGGTAGACGTTGCCGATGAAAGCGGCGTTTCCGACCAGGCCCTGAGTGACTGCTACCTGTTGATGGCCATTCGCAATTACAGTGAAGCCAGAGAGGCCTGCCAGGGTCCGGCTGACAACGGCGACGTGCGCGCGCAGTCCAATATGGCCATTATTTTCCATGCCTTTGAAGACTACGCCAGTGCACGGGTATGGGCCGAAAAGGCGGCGCCTGCCTCTGGCGAAGCCGCATTTCTGTTGGGCCAGATGTACGCCACCGGACGTGGTGTCGGGCAGGATATGGATCAGGCCGTTTATTGGTACACTGAGGCTGCCAAGCGGGGCCACAAGCAAGCACAGGCAGCGCTGGACCGGCATCTGGAAGACCTCCCTGCCGGAGACACCTGACTCACTGCCCGAGGATATCCGTAATGCCGGGGATACTTCCCAGCCGCCTGACTCGTCGGAAAACCCCGTCCTCACGCCAATCCATCATGTGGATGCTGGGTTTGTTATTGCTGGTGTTTGTTGTCGGAATGTTTCTGTTATCCAGCCTGAATCTCAGTTACTCACGGGATGCCCTCTCCGAGCTTCGGAGGCAACAGATCAATGAGGTGGTGGGTGCAGGACTGTCGCGCATCAATGCCCGTCAATCCGCTTTGGCAAGCTACACCATTACCCTCGCCAACGTTGGTGAGAGTTTCCACGAGATGGTCGAGAGTGGGATGTCCGGTCGTGCTCTGTCTATAGTGCGTGGGAGCCTGGAGCACACCTTGAACGCCCATTTGCAGGATTTCGAGGGAGCGGCGGGTGCCGGGCTCTGGTTTGAGCCGGGCGTGTTGTCAGAAACAGGCACCAGCTATATGCCCTACTTTTTGCAGGGTAGCGACGACAACACACTGACAAGGCTGGATACTGAATCCCGTTTTGACCACTATCGCAACGCTCCCTGGTTCGGTCGCACATTGGAACAGGAGTGGACGGCCGATCCCGACAATTCCGGACACGTGTACTGGTCGCCGGTGTATTTCGATCTCAATACTGAACGCGCGGTGCTGACGCTCGCCAGTCCTATGTACGATCGTGACGGCAACCTGCTGGGCATGGCGACAACTGCTTGGGGCGCGGACCAGATCATTGATGTTGTCAGTCGCATCACCGTCACCCAACACAGTTTCGCGTTCCTGAATGACCGCAACAATCGCAATCTATCGAGCCTCAGTCAGGGGAAAGACACCCGCAGGGAGCAGGCCCTGATTGATGCCATCCTGGCGCTGGATCTTGGTGCTGATGTTGACTCAGCACGGTCCTTGGGCGAGGTCGGGGAACTGACCACTCGAGGCCTCTCAGCGGGCAATGAAGACTATGAGCTTTACTATGCCGCCACCGCTGGGGGCATGGTGTACGGGGCCGGCGTTCCGCGAAATGAGATCAATGCAGTGTTGCTGCCGATGGAGCGCACCAATTACCGGATTCTGGTCGGTACCGTCTCGGCGATGCTGATCCTGAGCCTGTATCTGTTGTACCGGATTATCCAGCTGATTCGTGAATTGCAGGCGTCCTATACCGACGACCTTACCGGTCTCCCGAACCGTGTCCGTTTGTTGCGGGATCTCCAGAACCGCCAGGCAGCCGCGTTGCTGATCATCAATCTGGACCGCTTCAACCAGATCAACAGCTTGTTCGGTAATGTCTGTGGCGACCATGTGCTTTTGGCGGTTGCCACACGATTGACCGCGTTCAGCCGCGATCATAACCGCGAAATTTTTCGGGTATACCGTCTTCCCGGTGACGAATTTGCTGTCCTGGCACCGGCAATGGCGCCGGAAGTGGCTCACCAGCTTGCTGTCCAGGTCCGGCATCTGGTTACTGGCGACCGGGTGTATTGGCAGGAACAGCGCCTGACGGTGGATGTCAGTATCGGCATCGCGCTTCGCAATAACCGGAAGTCGGAAGATGCCGCCGATCAGTTGGTCAGCCAGGCAAAAGTGGCGGTATTACAGGCCCGGGAAACAGGACGCCATCATCTGTTGTATGACCCGGCCGTAGGGGTTGAGGAAAACTACGAAAACAATCTGTACTGGGCCAATCGCCTGAAAGAAGCCATTGACCATGATCGCCTGGTGCCGTGGTTTCAGCCTATCCAGGATAACCAGAGCGGCTGTATCTCCAAGTACGAGTGCCTGGTGAGGATGGTGGAGCCGGATGGCAGCGTGATCAGTGCTGGCCGCTTTATGGACATCGCCAACAAACTGCGGCTGAACCGGCGAATTACCGAACTGATGATCGAGAAATGTTTTGCCTGTTTTACCGGGCGCGACGACGAGTTTTCGATCAACCTCTCCTACGGTGACATCACCGAGCCGGAGACCGTCGCTCAGATCCTCTCCGCCATCGAAACCTCAGGCATTGGCGATCGCGTTATCTTCGAGATCCTGGAATCCGATGGTATTACCAACTACGACGACATCCGCACGTTCATCGAACAGGTCAAACCCTATGGCTGCCGTATTGCCATCGACGATTTCGGCACTGGCTACTCCAATTTTTCCCACCTGCTGAGCCTGAACGTGGACTTCATCAAGATTGATGGCAGTCTGATTCGCAACCTCCATGAAGATCAAACCGCGTTCCTGGTGACCAGTGGCATCGTCCAGTTCGCCCGCAGTCTGGACATTCAAACGGTGGCGGAATTTGTCCACAACGAGCCGGTTCAGGCAAAGGTAAGGGAGTTAGGGATCGACTTTTCACAGGGCGAGTACGTCAGCATGCCGGTGCCGGCCCCCGGGTCTGCTGACTAGGCAGATGCCGGTTCATTCCATTACGAAAACACACATTTTTATTGTCAAATACCGTGAAAACCTGGGGTAGACTCCGGCGACACAGAGAATGACAGACCGTGACATCAGCTCATGGCGACCACGCATATCAAGGAGATAAACCGTGCGGAACCTGCCAGTGTTCTTACTCGCTGCCCTCGTCTTGATGACGGGTGTTTCCAGCGCCCAGGCTTCAGACAAGCTGTATCTGTATACCGAAAACTTCCCCCCGTACAACATGAGCGCTACCGGCCGGGCGTTCGAGCATAACGGCACCAACATTGATGGTCTGTGCACGGAAATGGTCAAGGCCATCCTGAACAACACCGATCTGGATTACGTGATCAAGCTGCGCAATTGGGATTACGGTTACAACCGGGCACTCAGCAAGCGTAACCACGGTATTTTCTGCACCACCTACACGGAGTCCCGCGCGCCGCGTTTCAAATGGGTTGGCCCGCTGACCCGGAACCTTTGGACCATTTTCGCGCCGGCGGGTACAAACCTGCAGATTGATAACCTTGAGGACGCCAGGGGGCTGCGTTTTGGCGGCTATCGCAATGACGTAATGACCGAATACCTGCTCGAGCGCGGCTACGAGGTGTCCACTCTGGACAGCGATGACCTCAACCCGAAACGCCTGGAGCTCGGCCAGATTGACCTGTGGATCGCAGACCGATTGGCCGGCCCTTATTTTGCGTCCCAGCAGAACGTTGAGGGGCTGGATCCGGTCTACTCGTTTAACGACACCGAGCTTTTCCTGGCGATCAACCTGGATACGCCGGACGCCACGGTCGAAAAGCTTAACGCCGGGCTTCGAAAGGTTCATGAAACCGGCATGTTTGAGGCCATCGAAACCAAGTACGGCCTGTAAGTTCGTACTACAGGCCGTACTCGCTTCAGTCGGTGAAGGCCATGTGCTCGGGCGCCAGTTGCATCAGGCTTCTTGTCGGGCTCAACATGCCGGTGGCGTGAGCCTGCGCCCGGGGCAGCAGGCGTTCATAGTAGAACTCTGCCGTGGCCAGCTTGGCACGGTAGAAGTCTTCCGAGTCGTCACCACTCTTGTCCAGTTTCTCTGAAGCGACCGCCGCCATCCTTGCCCACATGTAGGCCATGGTCACGTAACCGCTGTACATCAGGAAGTCGTTGGCAGCGGAACTCACCACATCGCGGTCCTTGCGGGCGGCCAGCATCAGCCGCACCGTAAGCACATTCCATTGCGCTGTCAGTTTGAGCAACTCCACCGAGAAAGGCCGTACCCGTTTGTCAGTCAGGGTCTTGCGGGCAAAATTGGCGACCTTGAGGGTGAACTCCCTGACCGCCCCGCCCTGAGTCATCAGCAGCACCTTGCGGCCCAGCAGGTCCAGCGCCTGGATACCGGTGGTCCCTTCATAGAGCGTGGCAATGCGGGTGTCGCGGACAATCTGCTCCATGCCGTGCTCGCGGATATAGCCGTGGCCGCCAAACACCTGTACCCCCAGATTGGCGGCTTCGTTGCCCAGCTCGGTCAGGAAGCCTTTCAGAATGGGGGTCAGAAAGCCCAGCCTGTCATCGTAAGCATCCGCTTTCTTCTCATCACCAGCGGTGTGGCCTTCCACCATGTGATCGGCCAGCCGTGCGGCGTAGTACAGCATGGCACGCCCGCCCTCGGCGATAGCTTTCTGGGTCAGCAACATGCGGCGGACATCGGCATGGTGAATCAGGCTGTCGGCCACCTGGTCGGGTTCTTTCTTACCCGACAGGGCGCGCATGGAGCGGCGTTCCCTGGCGTAATCCAGAGCCCACTGGTAGGACAGTTCCGCCGGGCCGACACCCTGGATGGCAGTGCCGATCCGCGCGGTGTTCATGAAGGTGAACATGCAGTTCAACCCTTCGTTCTCCGGGCCGATCAGGAAACCGGTGGCATCGTCGAAGTTCATCACGCAGGTGGCTGAGGCCTTGATCCCCATTTTCTTTTCCAGGCTGCCACAGGTCACGCCATTGGCTTCGCCAACGCCACCGTTCCCGTCGGGCAGGAACTTGGGCACGATGAACAGACTGATGCCCCGGGTGCCTTTCGGGGCATCCGGCAAACGGGCGAGCACAATGTGAACGATGTTCTCGGTCAGATCATGGTCACCGGAGGAAATGAAGATCTTGGTACCGGAGAGCTTGAAGCTGCCGTCTTCCTGAGGGGCCGCTTTGGTTTTCACCTGTCCCAGATCGGTCCCGCACTGGGGTTCGGTGAGGCACATGGTGCCACCCCAGCGGCCTTCGGTCAGCGGCACCAGGTAGGTTTGTTTCTGGTCTTCGCTACCGTGAAGAAAAATGGTATTCATGGCGCCCATCGACAGGCCCGGGTACATGGAGAAGGACCAGTTGGCGGTACCCATCATCTCCTGCTTGAACAGGCCCATGGAGGCCGGCAGTCCCTGCCCGCCGTACTCCTCCGGTGCAGACAGGCCCTGCCATCCGCCCTGCGCGTACTGTTGATAGGCTTCACGATAGCCTTTGGGGGTGATGACTTCGCCGTTATCCAGTTTGCAGCCTTCCTCGTCGCCGCTCTGGTAGAGCGGGCTCAAGACTTCTTCGCAGAATTTGCCGCATTCGTTGAGTATCGCATCGACGATATCAGGAGTGGCGTTCTCACCGGTTTTCAATCGTGTGTAGTGCCCCGGGTAGTCGAAAACCTCGTTGAGCAGGAACTTCATGTCGCGTAGGGGTGCCTTGTACACCGGCATAGCAAATACCTCTGTGGTTCTGTTTCCATTGCCCGATGTTTTACGGCATTGCCGGCGACCTGCCATTGACGGAAACCGCCATGCCCCCTGTCAGAAAGGACAATTGGCTGAAATGACGCGAGCATGGATGTCGACGTTGCCTAATGATCGATAACAACGCTATAGGCGTATTTGAAGGACCGACCATCCGTTCTGAATCGCCAGGGGAGTGTAAATATCATGCAAATATCGATTGGGACCAACAGGATCACTGGTCTGCCCCGCTGTCTCTGGTTATTGTTGGCGACAGTGTTGCTTGCGGGCTGTGCCGGGCCGTCGCTTGAGGATTACAGTGACCGCGGGCCGGTGTTGACGCCCCAGGAATTTTTTACCGGCGAACTTTCTGCCCGGGGTGTGGTCAAGGATTTCTCGGGCGAAGTGATTCGCACTTTCGATGCGGACATTTCCGCCAGTTGGGACAGCAACGGCATCGGCACTCTGAATGAGGAGTTCCGCTTCGACGACGGCGAAGTCCAGACCCGGGTATGGACGCTGACACCCGACAACGGTGCATTGCACGCCGATGCCGGTGATGTGGTGGAGCCGGGCACCATGCGTTGGCAAGGCAATGCCATTAATATGAATTATGTCCTGCGGGTGTCCTATGGCGACGGCACCATTGATGTCCGCATGGATGACTGGATGTACCTGATTACACCGGACACCCTGATTAACCAGACCACCATGACAAAATGGGGGATAGAAGTCGGGGAGATCGTGCTGGTGATCAGCAAACGATAGCCCATGTCGAACCTTCAGCCGGTTGTTGGGGCACAATCAAGCAGACGGATAATGCAATTATGGTTAAGCAATGGTTGATCGCTCTGGTACTCGTGGCTTTGGCCGCCGGGGGGGCATTCTCCTGGCAGCATCTGACCGGCGAGCAGGCGGCGGACGCCCAGCGGGAACGCCCTGCCAGCAAGGTGAATACGGTCACCCCCGAAATGGAGCTGGTCAGTGACACCGTCAGGGCGGTGGGTAGCCTTCAGGCCCGAGATCAGGTGGAACTGACCACCGAAGTCAGCGGTCGTGTCGTTGAAATGAACCTTGATGCGGGAAAGCGGGTCCAGTCCGGTGACCTGTTGCTGCGGCTGGATGATCGTCAGGCCAGCGCCGATCTGCAGGTGGCGGAAGCTACCCTCTCCGACGCCCGTCGCCAGTTTGATCGCGCCCGGAAACTCCAGGCCAACAACAGCATATCCCAGTCCCAGGTGGATGAATTGCGCACCGCTGTCGATGTGGCGGAAGCTCAGCGCGAGGCCGCCCGAACCCGGCTCGACAACCACCGTATTGAAGCGCCATTTGCCGGGGTTATTGGCCTTTCCGATATCAGCCTGGGAACTTATCTCGGTGCAGGCACGTCGGTGGCCACCCTGGATTCCACCACCAAGATGGAATTGGGCTTCGCAATCCCCGAGCGCTTCCTCGGCCAGATTCACATTGGCCAGACCGTGCGGGGCACGTCGCCGGCCTATACCGGGGAAACCTTTGGCGGTGAATTGGTGGAGTTGGGCACGCGAATTGATGAACTGAGCCGAACACTGCCTGTCAGGGCGCTGATCGACAATCCCGATGGCAAGCTTCGGCCTGGGCAGTTCATGTCGGCCACGCTGACACTCCGCGAACGAGAATCCCTGGTCATTCCCGAGCAGGCAGTAATGATTCGCGGTGACGAGAAGTATGTGTTCGTGGCCGAAGACGGTATCGCCCGACGGGTTTCGGTGACCCTGGGGTCCCGGATGCCTGGCCTGGTGGAAATCGTTGACGGACTGTCGCTGGATGAGCAGGTGATTGTAACCGGCCAGGACAGATTGAGCAGTGGCGACAGGATCAGTGTGGTGGAAGGGGAAAACGTGATTCCCGACAACCGCTTTGCCAACTCCCTGGAGTCCTGAACCGTGATCCTGTCTGATGTCTCCATCAAACGCCCTGTCTTTGCGACGGTTCTCAGTCTTCTTATTGTAGTTTTCGGGTTGGCGGCGTTGCTGGGGCTTCCTGTGCGGGAGTATCCGGACATTGACCCACCCGTGGTGTCCATTTCCACGGATTACATCGGCGCCGCCGCCGAAGTGGTGGACACCCAGATCACTCAGGTGGTTGAAGGGGCTATCAGCGGGATTGAAGGTATTCGCTCCATTGAGTCCTCCACCGAACAGGGCGAATCCCGAACCAGTATCGAATTTACCATTTCCCGCAACGTCGACATCGCCGCCAACGATGTGCGCGATGCCGTGTCCCGCATTGCCGATCAGCTGCCCGAAGAGGCTGAGGCGCCGGTGGTCCAGAAGGCCGACTCGGACGCCCGCCCGATGATGTGGGTGACCCTGCGCAGTGACATCTGGGACAGTGCGGAATTGAGCGATTTTGCCGAACGGGTGCTTGCCGACCGACTGTCCGTGCTGGATGGCGTTGCCGACGTACGCATTGGTGGTGAGCGGCGCTACGCCATCCGGGTCTGGCTGGACCGTGAACGGTTGGCCGCGCGGGATATCACCGTGGCCGAGGTCGAGCGCTCACTGAGGGCCAATAACGTTGAACTGCCCGCCGGCTCGGTGGACTCTTCCACCCGTAACTTCACGGTGCGTGCAGAAGGCCGGCTCACCAATGTGGAGCAGTTCCGTGATCTGGTGATTCGTCGCGACGGCAATGATCTTCTGCGCCTCGGCGAGGTGGCCAATGTCCAGATGGGGGTTGAGTCCGATGTCAGCCGACTGCGGGCCAACGGCAAGACTGCAATCGGCATGGGCATCATTCGTCAATCCAAGGCCAACACGGTGGCAGTGTCCGATGCCGTGCGTGCGGAGCTGGAGAAGATACGCGAGACCCTGCCCCCGGAAGTGACCATTGCCGAAAGCTACGACGAGTCGATATTCATCCGCGCGTCGATCAAGGAAGTGGTGTTTACGCTCGCCATTGCGGTGTCCCTGGTCATTCTGGTGATCTTCCTGTTCCTGCGGTCCTGGCGGGCCACCTTGATACCGGCGGTGACCATCCCGGTGGCGGTTATCGGCGCCTTTATCGGGCTGGGCTTCCTCGGTTTCTCCATCAACGTACTGACCCTGCTTGCAGTCATTCTGGCCATTGGTCTGGTGGTGGACGACGCCATCGTCATGTTGGAAAACATCCAGCGCCGGATCGATGAGGGCGAACCGCCACTGCTGGCGTCCTATCGCGGCGCCAAGCAGGTGGCCTTTGCCGTTATTGCCACCACGCTCACCCTGGTGGCGGTGTTTGTGCCGATTTCGTTTATGGGCGGCAACATCGGGCGACTGTTTGCCGAGTTTGGCTTCACCCTGGCGGCGGCGGTGGTGGTGTCCAGCCTGGTGGCGCTCACCCTGGCGCCCATGCTGTGTTCAAAATGGTTGCGACACAGCCCGGAATCGGCGGAAGGACATCGCTTGTGGGCGGCCAGTGAAAAAGTGCTCAATGGCCTGACCCATGGTTACGAACGCATGCTCCGATTCGCCCTCAACCAGCCCGGATTGTTGCTGGGACTTGGGCTTGTCGGGCTTATCGTTGCCACAGCGATTTTTCCAAGATTGCCGCAGGAGTTGGCGCCTACGGAAGACCGGGGCGTGATCATCATGCCGACCAGTGCCCCCCGGGGCTCGACGGTCGAGTTCACCGATCATTACGTGCGTCAGGCGGAGCAGGAACTGTTGCCCTATCTGGAAGACGGTGTCTCCAATCGGTTGTTGTCGATCGTGGGCTTCCGCGACGAAGAGGACAACGCGTTCATGATCATGGGCCTGGTGCCCTGGGAAGACCGTGAGATCAAACAACAGCAGATCACCAGCGAGCTGCGAGGCAAGCTTAGCCAGGTCACAGGTATTCGCGCGATTGCGGTGAACCCACCGGGGCTTGGGCAGCGCGGCTTTGATCAACCAGTGGAATTCGTAGTGGCCGGGCCGGATTACGAAAGTGTGCAGGCCTGGAGCGAGGAAATCGTCGAGCGGGCGAAGGACAACCCGAACCTGCTGAATCTGGACACTGATTTCGAACTGACCCGCCCCGAACTGCGCGTATCCATCGACCGGGAGCGCGCCGCGGACCTGGATGTCACCATTGAGGATGTGGGCCTGACACTGCAGACCATGCTGGCATCACGGCAAGTCACCACCTACCTGGACCGCGGACGCGAATACGATGTCATCCTCCAGGCCGCGGACGCTGACCGGGCAACGCCGTCGGACCTGGGGCAGATTTTCCTGCGCCCCCGTGAGGGAGGCACCCTGATCCCTCTCCAGGCGCTGGTGTCGGTGGAGGAGATCGGCGCCAATCCCGACCTGAGACGCATCGACCGCTTGCCGGCGGTTGTCATCAGTGCCTCCCTGGCCGATGGCTATGATCTTGGGGCGGCACTGACGTATCTGAACAACCTGGCTGTGGATAACCTGCCGCCGGAGGCAAGGGTAAGCTACAAAGGGCTATCGCGGGAATTCCAGGAATCGTCGTCGGCGATCTACGTCACTTTTGGCCTGGCATTCGTGATTGTCTTCCTGGTGCTGGCTGCCCAGTTCGAAAGCTGGATTCACCCGCTGATCATCATGCTGTCGGTCCCATTGGCGGTTACCGGAGCCCTGCTGGGCCTGTGGTGGGCCGGCATCAGCCTGAACATCTACAGCCAGATCGGCATCATCATGTTGCTGGGGTTGATGGCGAAGAACGGCATATTGATTGTCGAGTTTGCCAACCAGCTCCGGGATAAGGGCTATGAAGTGAGGGACGCGATTTTGGAAGGTGCCAGCCTGCGCTTCCGGCCGGTGTTGATGACCACCATATCCACGGTCTTCGGTGCCGTGCCTTTGGTGCTCGCAACGGGCGCGGGGGCGGAAAGCCGGGCGTCGATCGGTATCGTGATCCTCGGCGGGCTGGTGTTCGCCACCACCCTGACCCTGTTTATTATTCCGGTGCTATACAACCTGTTGGCACGGTTTGCCAAATCCACCAACGCGATTGCACTGGAGCTTGAACAACAGGCCAGCCAGTCTCCTGGTGGTCGCGGCATGACGGCCGCCCCGCAATCAAAAGAGATGGATCAGTTCTGACGACCGCAGGCAGCACCAAACTGTGGATAATTTATTGGATAACCTTCGGATAAGCTTTGGTTAGAACAAAAATAAGTTATTTAAAACAAATAGTTAGATTGAATAATAAGGCGTTATAGGGTACATCTGATATGTGGATAACTTTCTTGAAAAGTTTTCTGAGAAGGTGTCTACAAGCCGCTGATATCTGTCAGATTTCGGTTATCCACTATTCGTGAAACCCGGCGTGGAACCCTATGTATCGGGTAGGTAATGCTCGAGGTCTTTCGATAACCCCGCCTGTCTGGTTAAAATTTGCACATTCTGACTGCAATTTACCGGGTGAGGCGTTATACTCCCCGCCCTGATTTTCAGGCAGTTTCCTGAGACCGAGAATTTTTCTGAGTCCCCGTTTGCCGAGGTGATGTTGTGGATTATCCGACCCGTTTCGATGTCATAGTCATTGGTGGTGGCCATGCCGGCACTGAAGCCGCTCTGGCGGCTGCACGCATGGGCTCCCAGACCCTGCTGCTGACCCACAACATCGAGACCCTGGGTCAGATGTCCTGCAACCCCGCCATTGGCGGCATCGGCAAGAGTCATCTGGTCAAGGAAATCGATGCTCTCGGTGGCGCCATGGCGATGGCGACTGACAAGGCGGGCATCCAGTTCCGCGTGCTCAACTCGCGCAAGGGGCCGGCAGTACGAGCCACCCGCGCCCAGGCAGACCGGGTGCTGTACAAGGCGGCGATCCGCGAGATCCTCGAGAACCAGCCCAACCTGACGCTGTTCCAGCAGGCTGCTGACGACCTGATTGTGGATGGCGAGCGCATCACCGGCGTGGTGACCCAGTCGGGCATCCGTTTTCGCGCGCCCACGGTGGTGCTGACCACCGGAACCTTCCTTGGCGGTGTTATCCACATCGGCATGCAGCAGCATTCCGGTGGCCGTGCCGGTGACGCACCGGCCAATGCGCTGGCACAGCGTCTGCGGGAACTGCCGTTCAACGTCGGGCGCTTGAAAACCGGCACCCCACCCCGTATCGATGCCCGCAGCGTGGATTTCTCCGTGATGCAGGAGCAATGGGGTGATGACCCGGCGCCGGTGATGTCCTTCCTGGGTTCCCGCAACCAGCATCCTGAACAGGTCTGTTGCTACGTTACCCGCACCACCGAACAAACCCACGACATCATTCGCAGTGGCTTTGACCGGTCGCCCATGTTTGCCGGTAACATCGAAGGCATCGGGCCTCGCTATTGCCCGTCCATCGAGGACAAGGTCAACCGGTTTGCCGACAAGGACTCGCACCAGATTTTCGTGGAGCCGGAAGGGCTGACGACGAATGAGCTATACCCCAACGGCATCTCCACCAGTCTGCCGTTCGATATTCAGTTGGCGGCTGTGCGCACCATTCCCGGCTTCGAGAATGCCCACATTACGCGGCCCGGCTACGCCATCGAGTACGACTTCCTGAACCCACAGGATCTGCGCCACACCCTGGAAACCAAGTTCATCCAGGGCTTGTACTTTGCGGGCCAGATCAATGGCACTACCGGTTATGAAGAAGCCGGTGCCCAGGGCCTTCTCGCAGGTATCAACGCGGCATTGCGTGCTCAGGACAAGGACGAATGGTACCCCCGCCGTGACGAAGCCTACCTCGGCGTTCTGGTGGACGACCTGATCACCATGGGTACCTCCGAGCCGTACCGTATGTTTACCAGCCGTGCTGAATACCGGCTGATCCTGCGGGAGGACAACGCCGACCTTCGCCTGACGGAAACCGGCCACAAGCTCGGGTTGGTGGATGACCAGCGTTGGCAGGCCTTTAACAGCAAGCGTGAAGCCATCGCCGCAGAACGTCAGCGCCTGGAAACCACGCGCATTCATCCGGGAACATCTGGCGGCGACGCCGCTAACAGCCACCTGCGTCAGCCCATGAACCGAGACCAGACACTCGCAGAGCTGCTGCGGCGCCCGGAAATCAACTATCGCCACATTGCTGACATGGCCGAAGGCCAAGCAGACGACCCGGCGGTGGCGGATCAGGTGGAAATCGAGATCAAGTACGAGGGTTATATCTCCCGTCAGGCGGACGAAATCGAGCGTCTGCGCCGGAATGAAAATACCCGTTTACCGGATGATATTGATTTTGATGCCATTGGTGGCCTGTCCAACGAGATCAAGCAGAAGCTCAAGGAAGTACGGCCGGAAACCGTGGCCCAGGCCTCACGCATCCAGGGCGTGACCCCGGCCGCCATTTCCCAGGTGCTGGTGCATCTCAAGAAGCGCGACCTGCTGCGCAAGCAATCCGCCTGAGTGCGCCCATGAGCGACGCACTCTGGCAACGCCAGCTCACCCAGGGCCTGGCTGACCTCAACCTGGAACTGGGCAGCGCCAGCCAGCAACAGTTGCTGGCGTTTCTGGCCCTGCTGAATAAGTGGAACCGGGCCTATAACCTGACGGCTGTACGGGAGCCACGACAGATGGTGTCGCGCCAGTTGTTGGACAGCCTCAGTATCCTGCCATTTGTTACCGCGGACCATCTGCTGGATGTTGGCGCCGGAGGCGGGTTGCCTGGCATCCCCCTCGCAATCACGTTGCCCGAAAGGCGTTTTACCCTACTGGACAGCAACAGCAAGAAAACCCGCTTCCTGACCCAGTGTGTGCTGGAACTCGGCCTGAAGAATGTGGAGATCATTCACGGCCGGGCTGAAAGCTGTGATCCCGCGATCCGATACCAGCAGATCAGCAGTCGAGCGTTTACGGCACTGGATAACCTCGTCAACTGGTGCGGGCATCTGCTTGTGGATGAGGGCGAGTTCCTTGCCATGAAAGGCCAGTTTCCGGATGATGAGGTGGCTGTCCTGCCAGTGGGTTGGCAGGTAACATCCCGACAGTCATTATCGGTACCTGGCTCGGACGGCGACCGGCACCTGCTGGTGATCGGTCGGGATTCCAGCCATCAGAATTTCACGACAGGAGGCGAGTCATGGCGCGTGTGATTGCAGTGACCAATCAAAAAGGCGGTGTGGGTAAAACCACCACCTGCGTCAACCTGGCTGCGTCATTGGCCGCAACCAAGCGCCGCGTGTTACTGGTGGATATGGACCCCCAGGGCAACGCCACCATGGGCAGTGGTGTGGATAAGAATGCCCTGGAGCTCTCCGGCTACGACATGCTCACCAAACGGGCAACGGCAGCCGAGGTGATTTTCCGGGCCGAAGTCTCTGGGTTTGACATACTGCCGGCTAACGGCGACCTGACCGCCGCCGAAGTGGAGCTGATGAACGAAATCGGCCGCGAGCATCGCCTGCGCCTGGCCCTGAACAAGGTGCGGGAGAACTACGACTACATCCTGATCGACTGCCCGCCGTCCCTCAGCCTGCTGACCGTCAATGCGCTGTCAGCGGCGGATACGGTGCTGATTCCCATGCAGTGCGAATACTATGCCCTGGAAGGTCTGGCGGCCTTGATGAACACGGTTGAGCAGATTCAGGAGACCGTCAACCCGGATCTGCAGGTGGAAGGCATCCTGCGCACCATGTATGACCCCCGCAACAGCCTGACTCTGGATGTGTCCAGTCAGCTCAACGAGTTTTTCGGTGACAAGGTCTACCGCGTGGTGATCCCCCGCAACGTGAGGCTGGCGGAAGCCCCCAGCTATGGTATGCCGGCCCTGAAGTACGACCGCGCGTCCAAGGGCGCGGTGGCCTATCTGGCTCTGGCTGGTGAGATGGTACGCCGGCATGGATCGCAAAAGACATCCGCGGCGGTTGCCGTGTAAACTACCTCTCCTTTGCACACAGATATTTCATCGGGAAGAATGACAAACACCATGGCGGCGAAGAAACGAGGACTGGGTGAGCGCGGACTGGGCGCTCTGTTGCAGGGCTCCAGGGTCAACCTGGACCAGGAACTGAAGGATCACGATGGTGAGCTCCGGGAAGTTCCGATCGACCTGATCCAGCGTGGCCGGTTCCAGCCTCGCCGTGACATGGATCCGGCGGCCCTGCAGGAACTGGCTGACTCCATTCGCCAGCAGGGCGTGATGCAGCCCGTGGTGGTGCGTCCGATTGCCGAAGGCCGCTTTGAGCTGATCGCTGGCGAGCGCCGCTGGCGAGCCACCCAGATGGCCGAGCTCGACCGCATTCCCGCCATTATCCGCGACGTGCCGGATGATGCCGCTATCGCCATGGCGCTGATTGAGAATATCCAGCGCGAGAACCTCAATCCCATCGAAGAAGCCTTTGCGCTACAACGCCTGCAGGATGAGTTCGGCCTGACCCAGGCTCAGGTCGCGGAAGCGGTGGGGAAGTCCCGTACCACCATCACCAACCTGCTGCGGCTGATCAGCCTGTCGGAAGACGTTCGTGTCATGCTGGAGCACGGTGATCTGGAAATGGGTCATGGTCGGGCCATGCTTACGCTTCAACCCGAGCAGCAGATGCAGGTGGCGCGACAGGTGGTCGCGAAATCCCTGTCAGTGCGGCAGACGGAAGCCCTGGTTCGCCGGGTGCAACAGGAATCGCCGAACCGCAAGAAAGCCAAGGGTGAAGTGGATCCGAACATCCGTGCCCTGCAGGACGACCTGGCCGAGCGACTCGGTGCCCGGGTGTCGATCGACCATGGCCAGCGTGGCAAGGGCAAGCTGGTTATCGAATACACCTCTCTCGACGAACTGGATGGCATTTTAGGCCATATCAAGTAACGTCCCTGGCAGGGTTTCCATAGCGCCACTGTTAACAATTTAGTGTTGGCACTCTGCGACCAACGGCGGGGTACCAAAGGTCAGTTTTGACTAGGTACCACTACATATAGTGCTGCCCCTTCATGTTGGTGTCTATTTGTGTCCCTCATGCCCCCCAACGCCAGTTTTTCTGCGTGTTTCGGGGCGGAGCGACCGTTCCGGTTTTGTTGATTCGTGTAGATTGAACACATATAATCTGCGGCGCTTGTATCGGTGCGATTGTCTAATTAATAAACGGCACCGAACCAAAGCGGTGTGGCAACCGGGAAATACCATGACGAAGGCTGAACAGGGTGGGATACAGCGTCCGCCCATCGCACGATGGTTTGTAATAGAAAGTGTGGTATTGGTCGTCGTCAGTCTGGCATTCCTCTTTAAAAGCCAGGTGGCCGGTTATTCAGCACTGTTTGGGGGGCTTATTTTTCTTCTGCCCCACGGTTATTTTGCCTTCAAGGCTTTCCGCTACTCCGGCGCGCGGTCTGCCAGGCAGATCATGAGTTCTTTTTACCAGGGTGAGGCCGGCAAGCTCATCCTGTGCGCCATCCTGTTTACGATGGTGTTCAAATGGATTCCGTCGCTTGATATAGCGGCACTTTTTTTATCATTTGCGATCATGTTGGTCACCAATTGGTTGACTCCGCTCCTAGCGGGCCGCAGAACGCAGCGAAGCTAACAGGACCTGAGAGAACGTTATGGCAGGCAGCGCATCAGAGTATATCCAGCACCACCTCCAGAACCTCACCTACGGTAAACTTCCGGCCGGTTACGAGCGTGCGGATGGTTCGGTGATGTCAGAAGCGGGCTGGACCATGGCCCATAATGCCCGGGAAGCCTCCGATATGGGATTCTGGGCCGTTCACGTGGATTCTCTTGGATGGGCTGTTGCACTGGGCGCCCTGTTCCTGATCCTGTTTCGCATGGCGGCCAAGCGTGCTACCTCTGGTCAGCCCAGCGGCCTTCAGAACTTCGTTGAAATCCTGATCGAGTTTGTTGATACCAGCGTGAAGGAGACCTTCCACGGCCGAAACAAGGTGATTGCACCCCTGTCGCTGACCATCTTCTGCTGGGTCTTCCTGATGAACCTGATGGATCTGGTGCCGGTAGACTTCCTGCCCCAGCTGTTCCACATGATGGGTCTGGAATACATGAAGGTGGTGCCGACCACGGACGTTAACGTCACACTGGGCATGTCGCTCTCCGTGTTCTTCCTGATTATCTACTACAGCATCAAGGTCAAAGGTGTTGGTGGTTTTGTCGGCGAGCTGACCCTGCACCCGTTCTCTTCCGACAACTTCTTTCTCAAAGTACTGCTGGTACCGGTCAACCTGCTGCTGGAAGGCGTGAGCCTGCTGGCCAAGCCCATTTCACTGGCACTGCGTCTGTTCGGTAACCTCTACGCCGGTGAGCTGATCTTTATCCTGATCGCCCTGCTGCCATTCTGGGCACAGTGGGCGCTGTCGGTACCCTGGGCCATTTTCCACATTCTGATCATCACGCTGCAGGCGTTCATCTTTATGATGCTGACGATTGTTTACCTGAGCATGGCTCATGAAGACAGTCATTGATCGGAACCATTAAACCGTAGTTTGAAAACCGAAACCCTTAAACTGAAAACCTAACTGAAAACTGGGAGTTATCATGGAAACTGTAGTTGGAATGACCGCGATTGCCGTTGCACTGCTGATCGGCCTGGGTGCCCTGGGTACTGCTATCGGCTTTGGTATCCTCGGTGGCAAATTCCTGGAAGGCGCCGCGCGTCAGCCGGAAATGACCCCGATGCTGCAGGTTAAAATGTTCATCGTTGCAGGCCTGCTGGACGCCGTAACCATGATCGGTGTTGGTATCGCTCTGTTCTTCACTTTCGCCAACCCGTTTGTCGGCCAGATCGCCGGTTAATCGAGTCGCCGCCGGGGAACTTCCCGGTCTGATGATTCTTTACACAACAGGCGAGAGGTGAAGACGTGAACATTAATTTGACGATGATTGGTCAAGCCATCGCGTTCTTTATCTTTGTCGTGTTCTGCATGAAATATGTGTGGCCGCCGATTATGGCCGCACTGCAGGAGCGTCAAAAGAAGATCGCTGACGGACTGGCTGCCTCAGACCGCGCTGCGCGCGATCTGGAACTGGCTCAGGAAAAGTCAGCTCAGGAACTGCGTGAAGCCAAGCAGCAAGCGGCTGGCCTGATCGAACAGGCCAACAAGCGTGCGGCCCAGATTGTGGAAGCATCGAAAGACGATGCTCGCAAGGAAGGCCAGAAGCTGATTGAGCAGGCCAAGGCCGAAATTGAGCAGGAGCGCAATCAGGCTCGTGACGCGTTGCGTGCGGAAATTGCCGCCATCGCGGTTGCTGGTGCTGAGAAGATCCTGGAAACCTCTGTCGATGCCAACAAGCACAGTGAGATGCTGGACAAGCTGGCAGCAGAACTCTAAACGACGAGGTTCATCATGGCACAACTGAGAACGCTGGCCCGCCCTTACGCAAAGGCAGCATTTTCGGCCGCTCAGGACCAGAAGCAACTGGCTGAATGGTCTGAAGTGCTAACCGTTGCCGGGCAGATTACAGCCAACGAAGACATTCGACAGCTTCTCGCCAGTCCAGGCACCGAAGAGCAGAAGAAGGCAGACATGATTCTGGAGTGCGTTGGAGACAACGTCACAGAGTCGGTTCGCAATTTCTTAATGATTCTGGCGGCCAATCGCCGGTTGAGTCTTCTGCCCGAAATTGCAGCGCTCTTCAACACGTACCGGGCTGACTTTGAGCGTACTGTTGATATTGAAGTCACCTCGGCATATGAGCTGACGGACGAACAACAGCAGAAGCTCGCCCAGGCACTGTCGACCAAACTCGAGCGCCAAGTGTCACTCGCAGCGTCAATGGACAAGTCTTTGATCGGTGGTGTGATTGTACGCACCGGCGACATGGTGATTGACGCATCTGTACGCGGAAAGCTGACCAAACTGGCCGACGCTCTGGGCTCCTGATTTCAGCACAAGGTTTGAGGATAAAGGCATGCAGCAACTGAATCCATCCGAGATCAGTGACATCATCAAGAAGAGAATCGAAAAGCTCGATATCTCTTCCGATGCAAAGAACGAAGGTACGATCCTCTCCGTTTCTGACGGTATCGTACTGATCCACGGTCTCGCCGACGTTATGTACGGTGAGATGATTGAATTTGCCAACGGCATATTCGGTATGGCCCTGAACCTGGAGCGTGACTCCGTGGGCGCGGTTGTACTGGGTGACTACGAAGACCTGGCGGAAGGCCAGAAGGTTCGTTGCACCGGCCGCATCCTGGAAGTACCGGTGGGTCCGGAACTGATGGGTCGTGTGGTTGATGGCCTGGGTAATCCCATTGATGGCAAGGGCGAACTGGGCACCGATCTGACCTCACCGGTCGAGAAAGTGGCTCCCGGTGTTATCGCTCGTCAATCCGTTGATGAGCCGGTCCAGACCGGTCTGAAAGCCATTGACACCATGGTACCAATCGGTCGTGGCCAGCGTGAGCTGATCATCGGTGACCGCCAGATCGGTAAGACCGCCGTCGCCATCGACGCGATCATCAACCAGAAAGATTCTGGCATCAAGTGTATCTACGTGGCAGTTGGCCAGAAGCAGTCTTCCATTGCCGCGGTTGTGCGCAAGCTGGAAGAGCATGGTGCTATGGATCACACCATCGTGGTTGCCGCCGGCGCCGCCGATCCTGCAGCGATGCAGTTCCTGGCACCCTACTCCGGCACGTCCATGGGTGAATACTTCCGTGACCGCGGTGAAGACGCCCTGATCATCTATGATGATCTGTCCAAGCAGGCTGTGGCCTATCGCCAGATCTCCCTGCTGCTGCGTCGTCCGCCGGGCCGTGAAGCATACCCGGGTGACGTTTTCTACCTGCACTCCCGTCTGCTGGAGCGTGCGTCCCGGATCAACGCCGAGGAAGTTGAAAAACTGACCAACGGCGAAGTGAAGGGCCAGACCGGTTCCCTGACGGCTCTGCCGATCATCGAGACCCAGGCCGGCGACGTTTCCGCGTTCGTACCGACCAACGTGATCTCGATCACCGACGGCCAGATCTTCCTGGAGACCAACCTGTTCAACTCCGGTATTCGTCCGGCGATGAACGCGGGTGTCTCGGTATCGCGGGTGGGTGGTTCAGCCCAGACCAAGATCATGAAGAAGCTTGGCGGTAACATCCGTCTGGCGCTGGCCCAGTATCGTGAACTGGCCGCTTTCGCACAGTTCGCTTCCGATCTTGACGAAGCGACCCGTAAGCAGCTTGAACACGGTCAGCGGGTAACCGAACTGATGAAGCAGAACCAGTACAGCCCGATGTCCGTGGCTGAAATGGGTACGGTTCTGTTCGCAGCCAACGAAGGCTTCCTGGACGACGTTGATGTCGACAATGTAGTGAAGTTCGAAGCACTGATGCTGGACTGGATGCGGTCCGAGCAGAAAGAACTTCTCGACAAGATCAACGAGAAAGGCGATTACAACGATGAAATCGCCGCGAGCCTGAAAGCTGCACTTGAGAAATTCAAGACCACTCAGAGCTGGTAACGAATGGGCCTGCAACGTGTTGCAGGCCGATTTTAGAGCAATGAGTGTCTAACTTGAGAAGGCAGTGAGTTATGGCCGTCGGAAAAGAAATACGTAACCAGATATCCAGCATCAAGAGCACGCAGAAGATCACCAGCGCCATGGAAATGGTCGCGGCGAGCAAGATGCGTAAGGCTCAGGAACGCATGAAGGCGACACGCCCTTATGCGGAAAAGATGCGTCAGGTTATTGGGCACATTGCCAAGGCGAACGTCCAGTACAAGCACCCGTTCATGGTCGAGCGTGAAGTAAAGCGCGTGGGCTATGTGGTGGTGTCTACGGATCGAGGCCTGTGCGGTGGTCTGAACATCAACCTGTTCAAAGCGCTTGTCCGTGACATGCGAGCGTGGAAGGAGAAAGGGGTAGAGGCTGATCTGTGCGCCATCGGGCAGAAAGGTGCTTCTTTCTTCAGGAGCTACGGCGGTAACGTCGTTGCGGCGCTGACCCATCTGGGGGACAGCCCGAGCTCTGACAAACTCATCGGCAACGTCAAAGTCATGCTGGACGCGTTCTCGGAAGGCAAGATCGACCGTCTTTACCTGGTCAGCAACGAGTTCGAGAACACCATGACCCAGACCCCGCAGGTGGAGCAGATTCTGCCGCTGCCTCCGGGGGAAGACGAGGAAGAGATCAAGAACCAGTGGGATTATCTCTACGAGCCCGATGCCAGGCAGATCCTCGATGGCCTTCTGCCACGTTACATTGAATCCCAGGTGTACCAGGGTGTGGTAGAAAATCTGGCATGTGAACAGGCCGCCCGTATGATCGCCATGAAGAGCGCAACTGATAACGCCGGTGGCATCATCGACGAGCTTCAGTTGGCGTACAACAAGGCGCGTCAGGCAGCCATCACCCAAGAGATTTCGGAGATTGTCAGCGGCGCGGCTTCGGTCTGATCCGCCAACAATCCAACTGGTTTTATTGACTATCTAGATAACGAGGAACCGAGCATGAGTAGCGGACACATCGTTCAGATCATTGGCGCGGTTATCGACGTGGAATTCCCACGTGACTCCGTACCCAACGTATATGACGCACTGCTGCTTGAAGGTGGCGAAACAACTCTGGAAGTCCAGCAGCAGCTGGGCGACGGCATTGTTCGTACCATCGCCATGGGCAGCACCGAGGGTCTCAAGCGAGGCCTGAAAGCAGACAACACCGGTAAGGCCATTTCGGTACCGGTTGGCACCCAGACTCTGGGCCGTATCATGGATGTTCTGGGTCGTCCGATCGACGAACAGGGCGAGATCGGCGAAGACGAGCGCTGGGCGATTCACCGCAAGGCACCGGGCTATGCAGATCAGTCTGCATCTGCCGACCTGCTGGAAACCGGCATCAAGGTTATCGACCTGATCTGCCCGTTCGCCAAGGGTGGTAAGGTTGGCCTGTTCGGTGGTGCTGGTGTTGGTAAGACCGTCAACATGATGGAGCTGATCAACAACATCGCGAAAGAGCACTCCGGTCTCTCCGTATTCGCCGGTGTTGGTGAGCGGACTCGTGAAGGTAACGACTTCTACTACGAAATGAAGGACTCCAACGTCCTTGATAAAGTAGCGATGGTCTACGGCCAGATGAACGAGCCTCCCGGAAACCGTCTGCGTGTGGCCCTGACCGGTCTCACCATGGCTGAGAAGTTCCGTGATGAAGGTCGTGACGTACTGCTGTTCGTCGACAACATCTACCGTTACACCCTGGCGGGTACCGAAGTATCAGCCCTGCTCGGCCGTATGCCGTCCGCGGTAGGTTACCAGCCGACTTTGGCCCAGGAGATGGGTGAGCTGCAGGAGCGGATCACGTCGACCAAGACCGGTTCCATCACGTCTATCCAGGCGGTCTACGTACCGGCGGATGACTTGACTGACCCGTCCCCGGCGACCACCTTCTCCCACCTTGACGCGACCGTGGTACTGAGCCGTGACATCGCTTCCAAGGGTATCTACCCGGCGATCGATCCGCTTGACTCCACCTCTCGTCAGCTGGATCCACTGGTCATCGGTGACGAGCACTACGAAGTGGCTCGTGGCGTGCAGACCAATCTGCAGCGCTACAAGGAGCTGAAAGACATCATCGCCATCCTGGGTATGGACGAGCTGTCAGAAGAAGACAAGCTGACCGTTGCCCGTGCCCGTAAGATCGAGCGTTTTCTGTCCCAGCCGTTCCATGTTGCTGAAGTCTTCACCGGTTCCCCCGGTAAGTACGTTTCCCTGAAGGAAACCATCAGCAGCTTTAAGGGCATTCTCAACGGTGACTATGATGATATGCCTGAGCAGGCGTTCTACATGGTTGGTACCATTGAGGAAGCGGTCGAGAAAGCGAAGGAAATGAAGAGCAAGGCGAAGAAGTAATCTGAGCCTAAAGCGCTTGTTTCCGGATCGATCAGAGAGGCAACAACATGGGTATGACCGTGCATTGTGACGTGGTAAGTGCCGAAACAAAGATCTATTCCGGATTGGTTGAAATGCTGATCGCAGCGGGCTCTGAAGGTGACCTGGGTATTGCCCCGGGTCATACGCCGCTGCTGACCCAGCTTAAGCCGGGTCCTATCCGTATAATCAAGCAGGGCGGAGAGGAGGAGATCCTCTACGTGTCTGGTGGTTATCTGGAAGTTCAGCCGAATCTGGTAACGCTGCTCGCGGACACAGCTGTCCGTGCCAAGGATGTGGACGAAGCAGCGGCGATCGAAGCTCAGCGTGAGGCTGAGAAGGCACTCGCCAACCAAACGGGTGAGTTCGAGTATTCCCGTGCCGCTGCCGAGTTGGCCGAAGCTGTTGCCCAGCTTCGCACCATCCAGCAGCTGCGCAACAAGATGCGTTAAGCATTTCTGTTCGGGACTGCCGATCACCGAAACCGCATCCTGAGTCGCCTGAGAACAGCGAAACGTTGTCAGGCAACCAAGGGTGCGGTTTTTTTGTATTCAGGCATTGAAACTGGCTACCGATCCGGAGCGTGGTAATCGTATGACTCCCCTTCACGTTGTGATTCTGGCCGCCGGCCAGGGTTCAAGAATGAAATCGTCGCTGCCGAAAGTTCTCCACCGGGTGGCTGGCAAGCCCATGCTCCATCACGTTATTGATACCGCCCGCCAATTGGGCGCGTCCGGTATCCATGGCGTCATTGGGCATGGTGCGGACCAGGTTCGGCAGATAACTCCCGCAGAGGATCTCATCTGGGCACTGCAGGAACAGCAACTGGGCACGGGCCACGCGGTTGCTCAGGCCCTGCCGGCCCTGCCGGATGAGGCGCGGGTGTTAATTCTCTATGGCGACGTACCGCTAACCAAAGTTGAGACGCTTGAAAACCTGGTTTCTCAAGTAAGTGATCGTTCACTCGCGTTGTTAACCGTGAACCTGGAAACACCGGATGGTTACGGGCGCATCCTGCGGGATGAGAGCGGCAAGGTGCGAGCGATTGTGGAACAGAAGGATGCCACTGATGCCCAGAAGCAAATCCGGGAGGTGAATACCGGCATCCTGGCGATCTCAGCGCGTCACTTGAAGGACTGGCTGCCGCAGCTCTCCAACCACAACGCTCAGGGTGAATACTACCTGACCGACATCATTGCCATGGCGGCTGATCGCGGAGTGGAGATCGCCGTTGCCCGGCCTGCCAGCGAATACGAAGTCCAGGGCGTTAACAACCGTCTTCAACTCGCCGAACTTGAGCGCTGGGTGCAGCGTCAGGAGGCGGACCGTTTAATGACGGAGGGCGCAACCCTGGCCGACCCCGCTCGTGTGGATGTGCGTGGCGAGTTGTCTGTGGGCCAGGATGTGCTGATCGATGTTAACGTTGTGTTTGAGGGCAAGGTTTCCCTGGCGGATGGCGTCAGTATCGGGCCGGGTTGTGTGATACGGGACAGCCAAGTAGCAGCTGGTGCAAAAATTGAAGCGCACTCAGTTATCGACGGTGCGGACGTGGGTGCGGGCGCCAGTATCGGGCCATTTGCACGCCTCCGGCCGGGTACCCGACTGGCGGCCAGGACCAAGGTGGGTAACTTTGTCGAAACCAAAAAAGCCGATGTCGGTGAGGGCAGCAAGATCAACCACCTCAGTTACGTTGGTGATACCTCACTTGGCCGTAACGTAAATGTGGGTGCAGGAACCATCACCTGTAATTATGATGGGGTGAACAAGTCCAGAACCGTTATTGGTGATGACGTGTTTGTGGGGTCCAACACCTCACTGGTGGCACCGGTCAGCATCGCTTCCGGGTCTACCGTCGGTGCGGGCTCTACCATCACCCGCGATGTGGCGGAGAGTGAGCTGGCGGTCGCACGAGCTCGCCAGCGCAATATCTCCGGTTGGGAACGGCCGACGAAAAAGTGATTTAAACGATTTACAACGGACAGGTGACAGCGACATGTGTGGCATTGTAGGGGCGGTATCAGAAAGGGATGTTCAGGGAATTCTTCTCGAAGGCCTGCGCCGTCTGGAATATCGGGGCTACGACTCCGCCGGCATGGCCGTAATTGACGGTAAACAAGCCATCAACCGGGCCCGCGAAGTGGGCAAGGTTGCGGCCCTGGCCGATGCCATTACCGGCAGCGGGCTTGAGGGAGCCGCCGGCATTGCCCACACCCGCTGGGCGACCCACGGTGAGCCGTCCCAGATCAATGCTCATCCGCATATGTCTGGTGATCGCCTGGCTATTGTCCACAACGGCATTATCGAGAACTATCAGGAACTACGGGAAGAACTGAAAGCCGAGGGGTTTGAGTTTACCTCCCAGACGGACACCGAAGTCGTTGCGCACCTCATCGAAAAGCAGTTTCGCCTGAGCAACAGTCTTTACGAGGCCGTGAGCACCGCCATTGAACGTTTACGCGGTGCCTTTGCCTTGGCAGTGATTCATGCTGACGAACCTGACCATATGGTGGTATGCCGCGAAGGCAGTCCGTTGGTGATGGGTGTCGGCATCGGCGAGAACTTTATCGCTTCCGACCAGCTTGCGTTGCTGCCGGTTACCGACCGTTTCATGTTCCTGGAAGAAGGGGATATCGCTGATATCCGCCGTGATCGCATTGAGATTCACGATCGCAACAAGCAGCCGGTGGAACGTGCGGTTACCCGTTTTGAACACAGCCAGGACGCCGCCGAGAAAGGCGAGTACCGCCATTTCATGCTCAAGGAAATCCATGAGCAGCCGAGGGTCATCCGTGCCACAACGGAAGGCCGGGTAACCAACACCCGCGTGCTGGAGCAGGCGCTTGGTACCCAGGCCGGCAACCTGCTGGAGGACGTTCGCCATGTACAGATCATTGCCTGTGGCACCAGTTACCATGCCGGCATGGTCGCACGCTACTGGATAGAGGAACTGGCGGGCGTGCCCTGTTCCGTGGAAGTGGCCTCCGAGTTTCGCTACCGCAAACACGTGATTCAGCCGGACACCCTGTTCCTGTGCATCTCCCAGTCCGGCGAAACCGCCGATACCCTGGCCGCATTGCGCCAGGCCAAAAAGGCTGGCTTCCGCGCCGCCATGGCGATCTGCAACGTGCCTGGAAGCTCCCTGGTACGGGAATCCGATCTAGTGATCATGACCCAGGCCGGCCCGGAGATCGGGGTCGCCTCCACCAAGGCGTTTACCACCCAGCTTACTGCGCTATTGATCTTCACGCTGGCATTGGCTCGCCACAATGGCCTGGAAGAGTCGCGGGAAGCAGACATTGTTGAGGCGATCCGCCTGCTACCCGGCCAGGTCGACCAGGTGCTGGCACTGGACGCCGATATTGCGGAAATGTCGAAGTCCTTCATGGACAAGAACCACAGCCTGTTCCTGGGCCGGGGTGCCATGTTCCCGGTGGCCCTGGAAGGCGCATTGAAACTCAAGGAAATTTCCTACATCCACGCCGAAGCTTACCCGGCCGGTGAACTCAAGCATGGCCCGCTTGCTCTGGTGGATGGGGAGATGCCGGTGGTTACCGTGGCACCCAACAACGAGCTGTTGGAGAAACTGAAGTCCAACCTGGAAGAAGTTCGTGCTCGTGGCGGCGAGCTGTTTGTATTTGCCGACAAGGCGGCGGACGTGCGGCCACAGGAAGGCATCCACGTGATGCCGCTACCATCGGTACACCCGATCACGTCACCGATTGTCTATACCGTGCCGTTGCAGCTCCTCTCGTACCATGTAGCGGTGCTCAAGGGCACTGATGTGGATCAGCCGCGGAACCTGGCGAAGAGTGTTACGGTGGAGTAGTTCGTTACAAACCCGAAGTCCGCCTGTCAGAGGACATTAAAGTTTGATAAATAACATTAATGTTTGATTGTTTACATTAAAGTTTGATCAAAACAGGCCCCCTGCTATTCTCAACATAGCAGGGGGCTTTTCATGACAGATGCCAACAAACCGCTTGATCCAAAACATGAGAAATCGTTGAAAACTCGTGGCCAGGGATCAGGCAAAGACTATGAACCTTTCATCAAGGTTCATGAGCTCAGCAGTTCAGGTGAGAGTGTTCGAATCCGCAGTGCTTCGGTGGGTCGGATTCATCATCTGTTGTCTGGTATAGAACTGCTGGCGTTTCTGGTTTTCGATCAGTTCGAGCAAACGACGGATATACGAGAACAATACCCCCTGCGAATAGACGATACCCTCGATATCTGTGCTCGACTGGGAATCCGTCATCCCCAGATGCATGGCGGTTTAACGGTGGTTTCAACGGACCTATTAGTCGACTTCTCATCGGGCCATCGGTTGGCGATTGCAGTGAAATCGTCGTCGGAGCTATCTAAGCTGAGAGTGATGGAGAAGCTCCAGATTGAAAAAACCTACTGGGAAACTCGTGATGTGGAATGGAAGATTTTCACAGAGAGGGAAGTCACAGATGGGATGCGGGAAAATCTTATGTGGATCCAGCCCTATCTATCCCCGGATATGGCGGCACATCAAGAGGTGGATTATTCAGATGTGCAGGATCTTTTCCATCGGCTTCAGTCGCATCCGCGAACCAAGATCACACGGCTTTGTGCGAAGCTGGATGACCAATATAACGTCGATCGCGGATTCCATTTGAGTATCTTTCGATACGCTGTAGCCCACCGTTTCATAAAGGCACCTCTGAACAACGCATTTCACAGCTGGAAATTTGGAGACCTGACTCTCAGAGAGCCAGAGTTCGCCACCGAGGTGAACAATGCTTCTTAATCGTGTATTCCAAGATCCCTCGACAGGCAAGCGATATCGTGTGGTCCTGGAGCACCTCTCAGATTTGATGTTGATCGACGTCGACAGTGACAAAGCCTGGCCTTTCCCAATGTCAGAAGAAGAGTTCCGTTCGGTTGGGTATGACTCTATTTCCGACCCCTACCCGATACCGAGTGTCGAGGATGGCAGCGTTGGCGCCGCAAGGCGTGATGAAGCCTGGGCCACGATCAGCCCATTGTTGGAACACTACCAATCGCTTTTGATTAAAAACGAACGAAATCGGTTGATAAAGGAACTCCTTAAATCTACCGATAAGCCGAGGCTGTATATCACCCGACAGCTTCGTCGATACTGGCAAAGGGGAATGGCCCCCAATGCCCTGGCACCGGATTATCACAAATGTGGGGCCAAAGGCCGCCCTAGACGTGAGGTGGAGCAAAAGGTTGGCCCAAAACGTACGATTACTCCAGGAGTGGGGGTGCCTGTAACAGCGGAAGTTGCGGAGCTCTTTCGCATGGCACTTGATGGCTTTTATCTGACCAACGAAAAGGTCCCTTTGGCTGCTGCAAAAGACAAGGCTGTCGGGCTTTTCAAAGCGCGCAACCCCTCTGCAACAGAGAAAAGTATGCCCACGATGAGGCAATTCCGGTACTTTTATGAAACGAATTACAGAAATCTGATGTGGTAAGGACGCGGACTCCAAGCCGCATCTATCAAAAAGATAAACGGGCGTTGACCAGCACGTCAGGCAATCTCAATTTCGGCCCGGGGGCCCGTTATGAAATAGACGCGACCATAGCGGATCTCTACTTAGTGGCAGAGGACGATCCTGCTCTCATCATTGGCCGTCCGGTTTTGTACTTTGTCAAAGATGTATTTAGCCGGATGGTTGTGGGTATGTATGTGGGCCTCGAAAATCCCTCATGGGTTGCTGCGATGGTGGCGCTTAGCAACGCCTTCAGCGATAAAACAACGTACTGCCAGGGTTATGGAATAGCTATCAGTAAAGAAGACTGGCCAAGCTTCGGCCTTCCCGCGTCCATCATGGCTGACCGCGGGGAGCTTCTTTACAAACAAGCGGATGTCTTGGTTAACAGATTCAATATTCAATTGAGCAATTCACGCGCCTATCGCGGTGATGACAAAGCAATCTGTGAGCGATTCTTCAACACTATTCAAAGTAAGTTTCGGCCCTATGTTGGCGGGGTAGTTGAGCCTGTAAATGGGAAAAAGCGTGCCGGAAAGCGCTACGAGCTGGATGCGGAACTGAACCTCTCTGACTTCACGCAAATGTTGATTAATCTGGTCATCATCTACAACACCCAGCATGTTGTTGAAGGTTATGATTTCGCGCCTGATATGCCGGCTGACTTGCCCGCAGTGCCCCGGGAACTCTGGAACTGGGGAATTCAAAACCGCACCGGCCGACTTCGCTCCTGTGACGAAGACTTGGCACGCATTAATCTCCTGCCCTATGAGAGTGGAACGGTGTCACAGGTTGGCATCACCTTCAAAGGACTTGTGTACACCTGTCAGGAGGCGTTGGCCCAAGGCTGGTTCGACCGTATCCGCCAAAACCGCCCTTCAAGAGTTGAAATCGCTTTTGACCCGCGACGGACTGACACTGTTTACCTGAGACCTGGCTCTGCATTCGAAAACTACTGGGTATGTGAGCTTTCGGACCGAAGCCGGCGATACAAAGGCATGAGCTTCGTGGAGGCCGCTGGAATAGTGAAAGAAATTAATCGTACCAAAGCCACTGCCAAACAAGAGGAGGATTATCAGAAGCCGGACGCCCTATCCGCGGTTGAGGAGATTGTTTCTAACGCGAAGAAGCGGCAGAAAGCCAGCAAACTATCCCTTGCTGACTCTGAGCGACTTCGGGGTATACGGCAGAATCGCGCCACAGAAAAAGAAGCTGAGCGAAATCGCAGCGGAATTAAATCCAGGAAACAATCGAAGCGTGACCGTCCAGCGGATGTCGTGCCGTTCCGCTCTAATAAGACCCAATCAAACGAGAGCCTCGATTACCCGGATATGGATGCCTTCCTGGAGGATGACGATGATTAAACTGCCACGGGCACAATATCGGGAAGCAGAAATCCGGGAATACGAAGGACAGCCATTAATTAATGCCCTGCCACCTATTAATTCGCCGCAGGATACAGCGAGGATGCTGGCTCGTTTCCCAAAAGTCGACGAGGCTGAAAAGGCATTGCCAGCCCATATCCGGCGACATGCAATGATGAGGATTCTTGATCAGTTCCTGTACCCAACGAAATCTCACCTTCAATTAGAGCAAATGATTTCTGGAATGATCCGTCGTGGCTATCTGAGTCGAAATATTGCCGCGCCGGATTATCACCGAAACTTGGATGACGTTGCCCATAACGATTTCAATGCGATCGTTCGAAATGCCGGAAATGAAGCCCTGGTAAGTTCCATTATCGGGTGTTCCGGTACCGGAAAATCCACGGCGGTAGAGGCAATCCTGAAAACCTACCCGCAAGCGATTTATCATCCAGAATACCAGCATGCCCAATTGGTCTGGCTGAAAGTGGAGTGCCCTCATGATGGGTCGGTAAAGAATCTGTGCACCAATTTTTTCCGGGCCGTCGATGATGCGCTGGGTACCGATTACCAGGCGCTCTATGTAAAAAGCCGATCCTCTGCGGAGTCCATGCTTGGCGATATCGCCCGCGTGTCAGCGTTACATTCGGTTGGCGTTCTTGTTATTGATGAGATTCAGCACTTGGAGAAATCTCGCTCGGGCGGGGCGGCGAAGATGCTTAATTTCTTCGTAACGCTGACCAATGTCATTAAAGTTCCGGTTCTTTTCATCGGAACGCCGAAGGCTTTGGAGCTTTTCCAGCCAACCATGCGGTCGGCAAGGCGAGCAGCGCAATTTGGTAGTCTGGATTGGGAACGGTTTGCACGGGCTGAGAATGAGGGCGCTGATGGAGAGTGGGAGCGGTTTTTCAAACGGCTCTGGAAGCTGCAGTGGTTTGAGCATGCAACCCCTCTAAATCAAGAAATGATGGATCTATTCTGGGAGTATACGCAGGGGATAGCCCACATCGCAGTTGCACTTTTTTACCTCAGCCAAGCGCGGGCTATCGCTGCTAGCAGGGAAGTGGTTGATCGGAGCCTTGTAACCAAGGTCTATCAAGAAGAACTTGCCATGATTCATCCAATGATTGCCGCGTTGCGAACCGGGCGTGAGGCAACGATTCTCCAATACGATGATCTGGATGTGCCAAGGGAGTCTATCCGGGCCCAAAGCTCTTTGCAGCCTGTAGCCCCTCTTGAGTCATTTGATCAGGAAAGGCAGACGGCGTCTAACGGTTCCAAGCAGGACAGCCTGATCACGATTCTGGTCCAGATGGGAATTGGAGAGGACATCGCCCCCGCTGTTGCAGAGCAGGCTCTGGCGGAGCGGCCAGATGATGACTTATTCGCGTTGGTAGCTCATATAAATGACTTGGGAGAGAGGGCGCCGGCCGCCTCACCACCGAAGAATCATTCTCGGACAAAAGAAGAACCAGCGCCGGTGTATCTGGAGGATGACCTGCGTGTGATCAGGGATGACGATCCTAAAAAAAGCTACCAAAGCTTGAAAACAAGGGGTGTGGTTATTGAGATCTCGTCTTACCTATGAGGTTTGCGTATTCTGGCGAACGTGACCGGGGATTCCGGCATCGTGACCAGAAACTCCGGAAAAACACCTGGGATCGGTCACGATCGCCCGGAATATGCAAGGTTGCAAGACCGATCTCCGGCATGCGGATTTTAAACAGTGCATGGGAGCCCCTCATCCATTGCTCATCTGTCTAGAGCGCAGGATTTAGGCTATCTTTCTTGAAAGGTATGTCTTCTACCATTGAAGCACTCAGGCATAGAGAAACAGTATGGGGTCTTCCGAGGACCAGCTCAGACCAGCCGCTTTTTCCAGTCTTATAAGTGCCACTAACTCCGCACCTGTTTCCAACCACCAGAGTTCGCCACACTGATTCCTGCCTTTTCATCCCAGGAGGAAATCCATGGACAGACAACCCCGACCTGCACCAGTTCTGGCAGAAGGCGCTGTCTGACTGACGCGTTTATGGCTTATGCTGCGCAGCTTACTGCAAACAACAGTCGCTCGTTTACGAGAAACTGGAAGCACTGTTGTCCTTGAACGTGGATTTGCTCGCCTCAAAAAAGTGGATCAATACCCCTGAGGTAAGTGGGTCGATTTAACGGCGCTTACCGCCAGCGGTGCACAACTACATGCTGGCGGAGCAGTGCCAGAAGGAGCCGCATAAGGTTACCTCGCCGGCGTTCGCCGCGGGATATGTTTTATCGCATCTGATCGGTATCGCCACTACAGGCTTTTCGAGATGGTATCGACGGTTGCGCGGATCGCGGTTTGGAAGAGCTTGGTATCGATGGAATCATAGCGATACTTGGGCACGCTGACACTGACACACCCGATTGGTTGGCCCCCGCAATCAAGAATCGCGGCTCCGAAGCACCGAATGTCCAGTTCGTTCTCTTCCCAGTCGAGCGAAAAACCTCGCTGTTGGGTCTGAGCGAGTTCGTCCCGGAGCTGATCGAGATTGGTAATGGTGTGTTCCGTGCGCCGGGTCAGTTGTAGTTGCGCGAGAATATTTTCCCGTACCGCGGAATCGAGGGCCGCAAGATAGGCCTTTCCAACGGAGGTCGAGTGCAGATTCACTCGCGTACCGATGCGCGAAATCATGCGTACATTCTGCGGGCTCTCAAGTTTATCGACGTAGACCATTTCCAATCCGCTGGGAACCGCGAGGTGCACGGTCTCGCCGGTGGTATCGCGAAGCGCAGCGACGTGCCGATGCGCTATGCTTCGCAGATCGTGTTCATCCCGGGCGCGGGCGGCCAGGCTGATCAATCGCGTACCCAATTTGAACGTGCCGCGGTCCCCGTTTTCCATTACCAGCTCTTCGTTAATTAGCGCTGAAAGGAGGCGATAGAGTGTTGGTCGCGGGTACGGCACTACATTCATTAATCCGGTTATATCGATATTCGGCGAGTCGGCGATCGCCTGCAACACGTTCATGAACTTGGAAAATGACGCGGTCCCCTGGACTTGGGGCTTAGATTGCTTGCTAACTTCTGACATTTCATCTCCTAAATTAGCCATCTGCGATTGGGCGGGACTGACTGGAACGCAGCATCACCCGCCAATCAGCACATCATTGGATAGATACGCTACTGCAATTGCCCCGTCCCCAGAGCTTCGGTAACTACTCTCTGCTTGGCTTGCCAGCACGTGCATCAAATTCCAACCTTGCTGTGTTGACTCGGAATCGGAAGAATGCTTTATACTAGCA
>NZ_LSMM01000025.1:0-69877 GCF_001566815.1 Marinobacter sp. Hex_13 | reverse complement strand
ACCGCAGTTGATCCAGTGCCGCGGCTTGTACACGTGCAGGAACTGGGCTCCGGCGATCTGGGACAGACCAATGGCGGTCACGTACCGGACATTCTTGCCGAACACCTTGTTCATCTCTTCGTAGACGCGCTGCGGCTTGACCGGCACGTCGTCGAAGTGAGTCTTGCGCAGCAGTGTCTGCTTGCGCTCCTGGCATTCCCGGGCCCAGGCTCCGCGATCCTTGAGTTTGCCTTCGGCGCGCCACTCCTTGGCCACGGTAATGAAGAGTTCCAGCGCCGCCTTGGCATCAGAGACAATCCCATAATCCGGCCCGAAGATACGGCCGATCTGGGTGGGCTCGATGTCAACATGAACAAACTTCCGGTCCTTGGTATAGGCCTCGATGCTACCGGTGTGCCGGTTCGCCCAGCGATTACCAATGCCCATCACGAAGTCGGACGCGAGCATGGTGGCGTTGCCATAGCGATGGGACGTCTGGAGCCCCACCATGCCGGCCATCAATGGATGGTCATCGGGAATCGTCCCCCAGCCCATCAAGGTCGGAACAACGGGAACCCCCGTAAGCTCTGCAAACTCAACCAGAAGGTCGCTCGCATCACTGTTGATAACGCCGCCACCGGCAACCAGCAGGGGCTTGTCAGCCTCGTTCAGCAAGTTCAGCGCTTTCTCGATCTGCGCCCGTGAAGCCGACGGCTTGTAGGCAGGCAACGATTCGTAGGTGTCCGGATCAAATTCGATCTCGCTCATCTGTACATCGATGGGCAGGTCAATCAGAACGGGACCAGGACGGGAGCTGCGCATCAACTGGAACGCCTGCTGGAACGCCCGCGGCACCTGGGCCGGCTCAAGGACGGTCACCGCCCATTTGGTCACCGGGCCGGCGATGGCCTGGATGTTCACCGCCTGGAAGTCTTCCTTGTGCAGCTTGCTGCGCGGCGCCTGCCCAGTGATGCACAGAATGGGTATGGAGTCGCCCGTGGCAGAGTACAGCCCGGTGATCATGTCGGTGCCGGCAGGCCCTGACGTTCCGATGCAGACACCGATGTTGCCTGCTTTTGTGCGGGTGTAACCCTCTGCCATATGAGAGGCCCCCTCCACGTGGCGCGCAAGGACATGGTCAACTCCTCCAACCTTGCGCATGGCGGAATAGAACGGGTTAATCGCCGCTCCGGGCACTCCAAAGGCAATGTCGATACCTTCTTTCTTCAAAACGTGAACAGCTGCTTCTGCTGCGGTCATGCGAGTCATGGTGTTTCCTCCGAAGTAAGGTTGTTCTTGTATTCGAGGCGAAGCTCGTCCCGGCGCCTGAAACGTATGTGCACCGTCGGTAAAGGTTGAATGGAAATTCAGCCGGTAGATCAGTCAGATAGGTCGAGGAGCACACGCACCTCCATTCCGTACTCGTCGCAGTTGTTCCCCGAGCCGCCGCGATCGATAACCAGGAATTCGCCTTCCCGATCCAACACCGACTGCACGGCGTGCCAGGTACCCGCGCGGTAATTCACTCCCTGGAAACCATCGGTGACAAAGGCGCGAACTTCATCAGGGCTGATCGTGTCGCCTGGGGGTGCGACAACAACCAGGAATCGCTCCTCGTGCAGAGGCATAAAGGCCTGGCTGCCTTGCGGGTGGCGCTCCAGGAACGACAGCTCCAGCGGTAACGTCACCGGCTGGCTGACAAAAATACTCACCAGAACCCGCGCCTCATCACCGAGCAGCTCCACTTTCGCCAGATCATGGTGGCGCTGGGTACGCCCCGCATTGATGGGAAAGGAGTCAGCCGTGCGCCGGTCAATAACATCCCCGAATTCGGCGAATGCCTCCGGGCTCAACGGTTGTGCTTTGAGTTCCAGCATAAAAATGTCCTCGTCTCAGCTCAGCGCGAACCGAATCCGCTGAGTTTCATGTGCCGGTTCACGTCCTTGTAAAGCAGGTAACGGAAAGGTCCCGGCCCGCCGGCATAACACGCTTGCGGGCAGAAGGCGCGAAGCCACATGTAGTCACCCGCCTCCACTTCAACCCAATCCTGGTTGAGGTGATAAACCGCCTTCCCTTCCAGCACGTAAAGGCCATGTTCCATCACGTGGGTCTCGGCAAATGGAATAACTCCGCCGGGCTGGAAATTGACAATGTTGACGTGCATGTCATGGCGAATGTCCTGCGGATCAACAAAACGTGTTGTCGTCCAGCGCCCCTCGGTTCCCGGCATCTCGGTGGGCGTTATGTCCGTCTCATTGGTGACAAAAGCCTCAGGCACATCAATACCGTCCACATGCTCGTAGGCTTTCCGCACCCAGTGAAAACGCAGCGGCGCATCGCTCTCGTTAAACAACTGCCAGGACGAACCCGGCGGGATAAAGGCATAGCCGCCCTCTTGCATCCGGTGTTGTTGGCCGGCAATGGTCAGGGTCATCTCGCCTTCAACCACAAACAGAACCCCCTCCGCGCAAGCATCCAGCTCTGGTCGCGAGCTGCCGCCCCCAGGGGACACCTCCATGATGTACTGGGAGAACGTTTCGGCGAATCCAGACAGCGGGCGTGAAAGCACCCAAAGCCGGGTTTTTTCCCAATGTGGCAAGGCACTGGCGACGATATCCCGCATCACGCCCCTGGGAATGATGGCGTAGGCTTCAGTAAAAACCGCACGATCAGACAACAACTGGGTCTGAGGCGGATGCCCGCCAGCGGGAGCGTAATACGTAGGTTTGTTCACAGATCGATTGCTCATTGCTGCTCCTTGGATGAGAGCGGGTGGTGGTGCTCGGCCCAATGGCGAGCGATATCCACACGTCTCGTAACCCAGACACGATCATGGGCTTCTATGTGATCGAGGAATCGTTGCAGGGCCCGAAAGCGCCCCGGCCGGCCAACCAGCCGACAGTGGAGACCAACGGACAGCATTTTTGGCGCGTCCTCACCCTCTGCATAAAGCACGTCGAAGGCATCCCGTAAATACTGGTAAAAGTCCTCTCCGGTGCCGAAGCCTTGCGCTGAAGCGAAGCGCATGTCGTTTGTGTCCAGGGCATAAGGCACCACCAGGTGGTTGTGCATCTCGCCCTGGCTATCGTACTGACGGGTCCAGAACGGCAGGTCGTCCCCGTAGTAATCGCTGTCGTAGAGAAAGCTGCCTTCGTCCAGCACCAGACGGCGCGTGTTCTCGCTGTCGCGACCGGTATACCACCCGGCCGGTTTCTCACCGTATAAAGCCTCGAAGATCTCGATGGCCCGGCGCATGTGCGCGCGCTCTATACCTTCCGGAATATTCTGGTAGTGAATCCAGCGCCAACCGTGACAGGCAACCTCGTGCCCCAGCTCTTTAAACGCATGGGCAAGCTCGGGGTGTCGCTCAAGGGCCATCGCCACGCCAAATACCGTCAGCGGCATGCCGCGGCGCTGAAACTCCTTCAGTACCCGCCATACCCCTGCCCGCGAGCCGTACTCATAGATTGACTCCATGCTCATGTGCCGGCTTGGGTAGGCCTCGGCCCCGGCGATTTCGGACAGGAACTGCTCCGAATGCGTATCGCCATGCAGGACGCAGTTCTCCGCACCTTCCTCGTAATTGAGAACGAACTGCACGGCAATGCGTGCCCGGCCAGGCCAATTTGCATGGGGAGGCTCAGAACCGTAACCAATCAGGTCTCGGGGGTAATGGTCTGGATTAGCCGGGTTCATCAAGCAACTTCCTTCTTCCAATCCGTTTGGCAGGCCGTTGGTACCAGCTCGCCCTCAATATGAATTGTATACTTAAATATACTATATTGTATCCAACATGAACGCAACACTCATTCACCCCAGTTCTTGATGATTTCGCGTTCTTCTTCGGTCATGTTCGTGGCGTTGCCCAACGGCATGTATCCGTTCGCCACAACCTCCTGGATCTTGGCCTGATGGCTGAGGATCTGATCAACCGCATCAAACGCAAATCCCGCCGGCGGAGCCGAAAACGCCGGGTTCTCAGGTTGCTTCGAATGGCATCCCGCACAGTGCTGTTCAATGGTCGCGCCCACGTTGGCAGCAAGGGGGGATTCACTTGTCTCATGCGTCGTCGTATTGGGCTCGGCGTTTGCCTGAGCCGTTGCCACCTGGGACTCTCCCGTGGGCGCGGCCACCCAGAACGTCAGCAGGATCAGCACACCACCGGCCAGAAGGTAGGAAGGTTGGGTTTTCCCCGCATGCATCAGCACAAAGAACTGGCGGATAACGGCGCCGGCAAATATGAGCAACGACATGACCAACCATGCCTGAGCCTCTGTATAGGCGAAGGCGTAGTGATTACTGATCATCAACAGAACGACGGGAAGCGTGAAGTAGGTATTGTGGACAGAGCGTTGTTTGCCCCGCTTGCCATCAATCGGATTGGGCTCCTCGCCCGCCTTCATGGCATCGACCATGCGGCGCTGGCCCGGAATGATCCAGAAGAAAACGTTCGCGGACATGGCTGTCGCCATGACAGCACCGGTCAGAAGGAACGCAGCACGGCCAGCAAACAACTGAGTGCTTACATAGGCGACAATGACAAGCAGCACCCCCACCGCAATACTCAGAATGCCGTCGCGCTCCATGTTGGGGCTTATGCGCTTGCACAGCTCATTGTATACAACCCATCCGAATACCAGGAAAAGCACCGCCGCAACGTTGGCCTGCCATCCACTTAACTCAGCAGCCCACTGCCAACTGCTATTGGTGTTCACCAGGTAGAAGCCTGGGTTGACCATGTAGAGAATAACGAACAGCGCGAAACCCGACAGCCAGGTGGTGTACGATTTCCAGAACGACCAATGCAGGTCGGCAGGCAAGGTACCCGGGCTGGTGGCGTACTTTTGGTTGTGATAGAAACCGCCCCCATGCACGGCCCACATCTCACCAAAAACCCCCTTCTTTTTGCAGTTTTCGTCCTGTGGCGGCTTGAGGCTGTTATCCAGCATCACGAAGTAGATTGACTCACCAATCCACGCAATCGCCGCAATCACATGCAGCCACCGCAACATGAAATTCACAAAATCCAGAATGTAAGCTTCCATTAACCTGTTCTCTTGTTCGCACTGTTGTATTGATGACTGACCATCTCGACTCAGCTACCGCGGTAGGTGGAGTAGCTATAGGGAGACAGCAGGAGGGGCACATGAAAGTGCTGGGAGGCGTCAGCCACGCCGAAACGCAATGGGATAACATCGAGAAAGCGCGGTTCGTCAGCCTCTACGCCCTGGCGACGGAGGTAGTCACCAGCGTGAAAGACCAGCTCGAACTGGCCTTCGGTAAAGGCCTCACCTTCAAGTATCGGGGCATCGCAACGGCCATCATCATTAGTGGTGACTTCTTTCAGCAAGGTGCGCGATTCACCCTCCAGTCGGTAAACCTCAATACGAATACCCTGTCCGGGGCGTCCCAGCGAAGTATCCAGTACGTGTGTGGTAAGGCGTCCCATAAAGTTCTCCAGTCATGTGATGGCAGCTGGACCGCTGAAACCAGCGGCCCAATGGATCCGATGATGATAGCGCGGGTCAGAAGTGGAACTTGACCAGTGCGCTAACAGCGTTCTCCGTATCTATGTTTGGGCTACCGAATTTATTACGCCAGTACGAGTACTCTATACCGGCATACAACACGCCAGCCTCTCCCGTGAAATGACCAAGGTCGAGTTTGAACTGCGGGTTGATGTACAATTCCGCACTCTGAGCACCGCTTACGCCCGATGAATAGTCGATAAAACCGTCAAAGAGAAACGCCGCGCTGCCCAGTTCGAACGGCACCCCCCATGTTACGGTCAGCTGCCAGTCGTCCGGCGTGTCGAACGCGGTGTTGTTTTCAACATAGTAGGCATTGGTGTTGAAGTATTGGAATCCAGGGATGTCCCAGCCCAATCCAAGACCGTACATGTAGTTGTTCGCCTCTACCCCACCATCGAACTCATACTGGGTTGCCAGGTAGACGTCATTAACCGGCCCGAAGCCCAGATCCTGGCCGCTTAGCCAACTCAGGCTCAACCGGGGCGCGAACTCCCCATAGGTGGAGTCAGCGTTACCGGAATCCCCCTGAACCTGATAGCGGTCAATGAAGAAGAACGTATCCCCCCAGTTGTGGGCGGTCACGTTTTCAAAGGTAAACACGGTCGCGGACTCTTTTTGAGAGCCAAAGATTTCATAGTCATCGCTATAAAGCAGCGACACACTGGAACTGCCGAAGAACTTTTCAGCGTGAACAACCGGAACAAACGCGGTGAAAACGCACGCCGCCAGCAGGATTTTTTGCAACAGTTTCATTTTTACTACCTCTCGTTTTGTTGTTTTGGGGTAAAACCTCGGGTTCGGGTCAACCGTGTGCCTTGATCACAGGAAGGCGAACTTGGCGATGAAGATGACACAGAGAACATACAGGCTGACGGATACTTTCTTCCTCTGCCCGGTAAGCAGCTTCAACGTGGCATAGGTAACGAAGCCCAGCGCAATGCCATTGGCGATGGAGAAGGTCAGCGGCATCATCACCACAGTAATGATGGCCGGAATGGTGTCGGTGATGTCCTTCCAGTCGATGTGGGCCATTCCACTCATCATCAGCATAGCGACGTATATCAGTGCGCCTGAGGTCGCGTAGGCCGGGATCATTCCCGCAAGAGGTGCAAAGAAGGTTGCTAGCAGGAATAGCACGCCGACAGTGACGGCCGTCAGACCAGTGCGACCACCCGCGGCTACGCCTGAAGCGCTTTCAACGTAGCTGGTTACCGGCGGGCAACCCACAAATGAGCCCAGGACACTGGATGTACTGTCCGCTTTAAGGGATTTGGAAAGGTTTTCTATCTTGCCGTTCTCGTCAACCAGGTTTGCACGATGAGCCACCCCCATCAGTGTTCCCGCGGTGTCGAACATGTTCACGAAGAGAAACGCGAGCACAACGCTGATCATTCCCACGTTCAACGCACCCGCAATATCCATCGCCAGCCAGGTTGGCGCCAGGCTGGGAGGGAGCGACACAACACCGCCATACTCCACAAGCCCCATACTCCAGCCGATCCCCGTTACAATGAGCATGCTCAACAGGATGGCGCCAAACACATTGCGGTGGCTAAGCACCGCGATCAGCAAGAAGCAGATGGCGGCCAGTAGTGCCGAAGGCTCACCAAAAGACCCCATCGTCACCAGCGTCGCGGGGCTGTCGACGACAATGCCCGCCGTCTTCAGGCCAATGAGCCCGAGAAACAGACCAACCCCTGCCCCCATGGCAAAACGCAGGCTCATCGGAATGCTGTTAAGCAGCCATTCGCGGATTCGCGAGAGGCTCATAATCATAAACAGGATGCCGGAGAGGAAGACCGCGCCAAGGGCAACCTGCCAGGTATAACCCATTTCGCCAACGACGGTGTAGGTAAAAAACGCGTTGAGCCCCATGCCCGGCGCCAGTCCCACCGGCCAGTTGGCGTAGAACCCCATGAGCAGGCAGCCAAGTGCCGCCCCCAGACAGGTGGCGACGAACGCAGCACCATGATCAAGGCCGGCCGCAGCCATAACATTGGGATTAACGAAGATAATGTAGGCCATGGTTACGAAGGTGGTCAGGCCTGCTATCAGCTCAATCTTGACTGAGCTTCCATGCTGACGGAGCTTGAAAATGCGCTCGAGCCAGTCCGTTCTCGCTAACGCTCCGAGCGAGCGCTTCTGCTGATCGATGTTTTCCACAAGGTATTCCTCATCATTGTTGTTTTCTATCACCCAGAGCAGAGCCCTTGAGGCAGGTGATGGCTGGTTTGCCATATCGGCATTTCCTGACTTATCGGTCAGGACCACAACTCCGATTATGCTTTTGTATACAACAATTGCAACAAAATTCTTATAACGATTGTGCACAAGAAAAAAGAAGGACCCGAAGAGGCGTGGTAGAAAGATTCTGGACCGAGGGTGGGCGCGCCCATCAGCGGCAACGGGCAGCCCACCAGTGGCACGCTATCGGCGGTGAACGGACATGCCCGCGCTGAAGGTTTCCTTCACCACGCGGTCATCGCCAAGAATCATGAGGGCAAACAGTGTTTCCTCGAGGCTTTTGGATTGCTTCAGGCGGTAACTGATCAGCGGCGTGGCTTCGTAATCCAGCACAACAAAGTCCGCTTCTTTCCCGGCCTGCAGGCTGCCAATCCTGTCATCCAGGTAGAGGGACCGGGCTCCGCCGAGCGTTGCAAGGTAAAAGGCTTTGAAAGGATCCAGTTTCTGCCCCTGCAGCTGCAACACCTTGTACGCCTCGTTAAGGCTTTGAAGCTGGGAAAAGCTGGTACCCGCCCCTACATCCGTGCCCAGGCCAACGCGAACCCCATGGGACTCCAGGTGCGCCAGGTCGAGCAAACCACTGCCAAGGAAGAGGTTCGACGTCGGGCAAAAGGCAACCGCAGAGCCAGTGTCGCCCAGCCGCCTGCACTCGTCGTCATGCAGGTGAACACCGTGTGCAAACACTGACCGTTCACCAATCAGGCCATGGTGGTCGTATACATCAAGGTAACCATCCCGCTCAGGAAACAGCTCTTTAACCCACTCAATCTCCTGTCGGTTCTCGGAAATGTGGGTGTGCATGTACAAGCCCGGGAATTCCTTGAAGAGCTTACCCGCCAGCTCGAGTTGCTCATCGGAGCTCGTCGGCGCAAATCGGGGCGTCACCGCATAGGACAAACGGCCCTTTCCATGCCAACGCTCAATAAGCTCCTTGCTGTCCGCATAACCGGATTCCGCTGTATCCACCAAATAGTCAGGCGCGCAACGGTCCATCAGCACCTTGCCCGCAATCATCCGCAGGTTCAGCCTGGAGGCATGTTCGAAAAAGGCATCCACCGACTGCTTATGGACGGTTCCGAAGACCAGGGCCGTCGTTGTCCCGTTTCTCAACAGTTCACGGAGGAAGATCTCAGCCTGGGCATGAGCGTGCCGTGAATCATCAAACTGTCCCTCGCAGGGAAAGGTGTAGGTTTCCAGCCAGTCCAGCAACTGGGAGCCATAGGAGCCGATGATTCCCACCTGCGGATAATGGATATGGGTATCGACGAAGCCCGGGGTTATCAGGGCATCCTCGTAGTGAACGACCTCGACTTCAGGAGACAGTGATGGCAACAGGCTCTCGGCCGTGCCTATCTCGACGACCGTGCCGTCCTCGACCACTAACAGGCCATCTTCAAAATACTCGTAGGAACGTTCCGCACCCACCACGCCCGGGTCGGCGATGCAGTGGAAAACAGAGGCACGGTAGGCTTTGCGCTGGGACATGGTCACTCTCGTCAGTCTTGTTGTCGCATTGGTATTGTTGGCGACGATTGGATTGCGTGTCTCAGGGAAATTTAAACAGGATTGGTAGCCTGGTCAATAAAAAACTGACCAACAAGTCAGGAAATTTTCAAGACCGAACGCCATTGAAGGCATACGACGGGCGGTATGCCAGGCATTCCGGAGTCAGGCGTTAAGGCTCGGCGAGGCCACAACCGCGCAGGATGACAGACGTCAGGAAATCCGCAGCGTGCTGAAAGTCACTTTCGGTGTATTCGCTCTTGTCCTCAATCGCGAGGATCTGGACCTGGAAGTCAGCGTAGTGTTGCGTGGATGACCAGATCAGGAGGATGAGTTGCACCGGATCAACGGGCGCCATTCGCCCCGCGTCGATCCACTGCTGAATCACACCCGCTCGCGCCTGCACCCACTCACGCATGGTCGTAGACAGATGGTCCTTGAGGACCGGCGCCCCCTGAATGATTTCCAGCGCAAACAGGCGCGATGCCAGGGGGTGGGTCCTGGATAGCTCTACCTTGGCGTGAATAAAACTGGCCAGGGTCGTGGCGGGGTCATCTTCTGGCTGTATCTTCGAGAACATCTCGTTCCACCGCCCCATGATGTCATCCATCAACGCGTAGTAGATGCGTTTTTTATTGCTGAAATAGTAAAGCACGTTGGATTTCGGCAGCCCCGCCCTGTCCGCAATCTTCTGAACGGTGGTTGCCCCGAAGCCGTTCTGGGAAAACTCCTTTTCCGCGGCCATCAGAATACGCTCGCGATTGCGCTCACGGATTCGGCCCGGACGCACTTTCTTGCGCTTGCTGCCTGATGACGTTGTTCGCTTCGTTTCGGGGGAGTCTGGTTCGATTTGACGGGTCATGGTGTCGAGTAGCTTCAGGTTGGAACGTCGAGGCTCCGACGATAGCCGATCTCTGTGCGGCAATCAAAGGAATAGTCTTTACACAAAAAACTGGACTATTTGGTCAGGAAATTGTAAAAAGAATAACGGGCCCATGTGACTTTTGGCATCCGTGATGCGGCATCGCCTGTGCAACTACTGAAATCAATCAAGGGCTTACGCCAATGACTCTGATGCTCAGTCTTAAACAAAGAGAAAAGCAGAAAGAGACAGGCGCAAGTGCAGAAGAGCGGGAAAATTTGTGATCAGATTCTACTTGAACGGCCAACTACAAAAACTCAACCAAGTCGACCCGAATCTAAGCATCCTCGACTGGCTGCGCACCAGGAAGCGACTGACAGGCACCAAGGAAGGCTGCGCATCGGGTGACTGCGGGGCTTGCACCGTGGTGATCGGATCGCCCGATCCTGAGCAGTCCGGGCAACTCCGCTACGACAGCGTGAACAGCTGCATCGCGCTCGTCGGAAGCCTGCATGGCAAACATCTGGTGACCGTCGACGCGCTAACCCAGGAGCCAGCTCACCCGGTACAGAAGGAGATGGTGGAGTGTCACGGAGCCCAGTGCGGCTTCTGCACACCAGGCATCATCATGTCGCTGTTTGCCCTGCATACAGAAAGCGCAGCGAACGGTTCCGTGCCCGACGACGACGCCTTATTGGAGGCGCTGTCCGGCAACCTTTGCCGCTGCACGGGTTACCGGCCAATCATCGAGGCCGGGCGTCGGGCTTGCGTGCAAACGTGGGAACCCGGCACCGGTAGCGCGGTTCTGAGCCGAAGCAGTGCGCTCAGCGGCCCGGATGGCGCGGCTCCGAACAACCCCGCGCCGGGCCTTAGCGGCATAGCCTGGCTGCAGAACCCCGAAATGATCGCCGACCTGTTAAGCGTACAGAATACGGCTGGCGAACTCACCGACGATCACGGCTACCGATACGATGCGCCAGCCACTCTGGACGCGCTTCGTGGACTATGCCGTCAGTTTCCCAAGGCAAGGTTGATTGCCGGCGGCACCGACCTGTCCCTTGAAATCACCCAACAGCTCAAAGACCTTGATCACCTGATCGGTCTGAGTGGCATCAAGGAGCTACAGGAGATCCACGAGGACGAAGACGGGATCTATCTCGGAGCCGGAGTGACCTACCGCGCCATGTTCCATAAGCTCGAGGAGCGTTGGCCGCACTTCGGGCCGATGCTGGAGCGCCTGGGTTCACGCCAGATCCGCAACCGCGGGACTGTTGGGGGCAATATCGGGAACGCTTCGCCAATCGGCGACATGCCGCCCGCACTGATTGCGCTGGGCGCAGAGCTCGACCTGGACAGCGTTGATGGCACCCGGCGCCTGCGCCTTGAGGACTTCTTCCACGGCTACAAGCAGACCGACCTCCAGCCTCACGAATTCATTCGGGGAACCTGGATCCCCAACCCGGCACCTGACGAAAAGCTGTTCATCTATAAAGTCTCCAAGCGCATTGATGACGACATTTCGGCAGTGCTGGGTGCCTTTTGGCTCAAGCGCGACGGCGACACAATCAAGGACTGCCGACTGGCCTTTGGCGGGATGGCGGCAACGCCAAAGCGGGCCAGTGGTGCTGAAGCGGCGCTTCGAGGCCAGCCCTGGAATGCAGACACGGTTGCGGCCGCCATTGCCGCACTGGAACTCGAATTTGAACCCATGACAGACGTGCGGGGGTCCGCAGCCTATCGCCTGCAAGTAGCCGGCAACCTGCTGCGCCGCGCGTTTTTGGAGAGCACTCAAGACACCACAACAACAAACCAGCCCCTCATGGTGACTGACTATGCGTAAACTACCTCCCAATATTCCGCGGCCCACCACAACGGCGAAAGGGCTGACAGGCACCCAGGCATTTCATGACAGTGCCTGGAAGCACGTTCGTGGACAGGCCCGCTATATAGACGACCTCCCCGAGCCCGCAGAACTCCTGCACGCGGCCGTCGGCCAGAGTACGCACGCCCACGCCCGTATCACCGCCATGGATCTCAGCGAGGTTTGGGCCTACCCCGGCGTGGTTTCGGTCATGACCGTCGAGGACGTGCCCGGCCATACCGACATCGGGCCGGTCTTTCCCGGCGATCCGGTTCTGGCCGGAGATGTGGTCGAACATGTGGGCCAGCCGCTGTTTGCCGTTGCGGCAACGAGTCATCGCGCGGCCCGCCAGGCGGCCCGACTTGCGAAAGTCAGCTATGAGCCCCTTCCTGCCGCGTTGACCGCGGAGGCAGCGCTTGATCAGCAGTTGTTCGTGCGCCCCAGTCATACCCAGCTGAGGGGCGACCCGGATAAAGCGCTTGCCGAAGCGCCGAATCGCCTACAGGCCCAGATGCATGTTGGCGGACAGGAGCATTTCTACCTGGAAGGACAGGCGTGCCTGGTAGAGCCTACCGAAGACGCGGGCGTGTTTGTTCATACCTCCAGCCAGCACCCCTCCGAGGTGCAAAAGCTGGTGGCCGAAGTCCTTGACCTCCCCATTCATGAAGTCCAGGTGGAAGTACGGCGCATGGGTGGCGGCTTCGGCGGCAAGGAAACCCAGGCCGCACCGCTGGCCTGTATCTCGGCCCTGCTTGCCCGACGCACCGGGCGGCCCGTTAAATACCGGATGGCGCGCTACGACGACATGGTACAAACGGGCAAGCGACACGACTTTTTCAACACCTATGACATTGGGTTCGACAACGAGGGTGTGCTGCGGGGGGCCGACATCATGGTGGCTGGACGCTGTGGCTTTTCGCCCGACCTGTCCGATGCCATCGTCGACCGCGCCATGTTTCATTCCGACAACGCCTATAGCCTGGGGCAGGCGCGTGTTGTTGGCCACCGCTGCAAAACCCATACGGTTTCCAATACCGCCTTCCGAGGCTTCGGTGGCCCCCAGGGCATGATGATCATTGAGCGGGCAATGGACGATATCGCCCGCCATCTCGGCATGGACCCGCTGGATGTGCGCAAGCGCAACCTGTACGGACCTGGCCGCGATGTAACCCACTATGGTCAAATCGTCGAGCAGCACGTTTTACCGGACCTGATCGACACGCTCGAGGCCAGCTCGGACTACCGTCAGCGTCGTACCGAGATTTCCAGGTTCAACAAAGAAAACTCAATCCTGAAACGGGGTTTGGCCCTGACACCGGTGAAGTTCGGCATTTCATTCACGGCCAAACACCTCAACCAGGCCGGTGCACTGGTGCACGTTTACACCGATGGCAGCATTCACCTCAATCACGGCGGCACCGAAATGGGCCAGGGGCTTTACATCAAGGTAGCCCAGGTCGTAGCCGCAGCCTTCCAGGTAGACCTGGACCGGGTAAAAGTGTCCGCGACCCGGACCGACAAGGTACCCAACACCTCACCAACGGCTGCCTCCTCGGGCACTGACCTGAACGGCATGGCTGCCCTGGATGCCTGCGAGAAAATCAAGCAGCGCCTGGTCGAGTTTGCCGCCGAAACCTACGGCGTGAGCGCGGACTCGGTACGGTTTGAAAACAACCAGGTCAATGTCGGTGAGCAGCAGTTCGGCTGGGCGGAGTTCGTGCAGCAGGCTTACATGGCGCGGGTTTCGCTGTCTTCCAACGGGTTCTACAGTACACCCAAGATTCACTATGACCGAGAAACCGGTCAAGGCCGGCCCTTCCTGTATTACGCCAACGGGGCTGCCTGCGCAGAGGTGGTGGTTGATACCCTCACCGGAGAGTACAAGACCATGCGGGTGGACATCCTTCACGACGTGGGGCAGTCGCTGAATCCGGCCGTGGACATTGGCCAGATTGAAGGCGGCTTTGTTCAGGGCATGGGCTGGCTCACCACCGAAGAGTTGGTATACAGCGACGAAGGCCGACTGTTGTCCAACGGCCCGGCGACCTACAAAATCCCGGCTGTGTCAGACGCGCCACCGGATTTCCGGGTGGCCCTGCTGCCTCACAGCCCCAACCGGGAAGCCACCGTATTCCGTTCAAAGGCTGTGGGCGAACCGCCACTCATGCTGGGCATGGCAGTATGGTCTGCCCTGCGTGACGCTGTTTCGAGCGTGTCGGACTATCGCTACAGCCCGCCCCTGGACACGCCTGCGACACCAGAGCGGGTGCTCCAGGCTGTCACAGCAACCGAGCGCTGGGTAGCAGCGCAGGGGGAACCGTCATGCAAGAACGCCTGACCTGGATCCAAGCCGTTGCTGACTGCGAACGTCGCGGTCAGCCCTATGTTTTGGTCACGGTACTGGGCGTAACAGGCTCGGTACCACGGGAGCCGGCCAGTAAGATGGTCGTCACCCGGGAACACAGCTACGACACCATCGGCGGCGGCCACCTGGAATACCGGGTGATCGCCCGCGCCCGCGAGCGCCTGGCAAACCACGAATACAGCTACGAGCTGGCGCACTTCCCTCTGGGTGCCAGCCTTGGACAATGCTGTGGTGGTAGCGTGGCGGTCCTGCTGGAGGCCCAGTCCGGAGGCGATGCCCGCCTTGTGGTCTTTGGTGCGGGTCACGTCAGCCATGCCCTGATGCGTATCGTGGGTGATTTGCCCTGGCAGATCACCTGGGTCGACTCCCGGCAGGAATGTTTTCCGGACAGGACGCCCGACAACACCACGGTTCATTGCACCGACGACCCAGTTGGGGACGTCCCCGAACTGTGCAGCAACGCCCATGTACTGATTCTGACCCACAACCACGCACTGGATTATGACCTCTGCCAGGCGCTGCTGAAACGGGACGATGTGCGCACGATCGGCCTGATCGGTTCGCAAACCAAGGCGGAGCGTTTTCGCCAACGCCTTGCTCACCGCGGGTATACCGAAGCCGATATCGACCGCATCCGGTGCCCCGTCGGGCGCAGTGACATCCCGGGTAAGCGGCCCATGGAAGTCGCGGTGTCCATTTCCGCCGAGCTTCTTAGCCTGGTCGCTTCCGACACGGCCGAGAAACCATCAAAACGAGGCCTCTCCTGGGGGGCTCTCAAAGCGCTTACGAAAGAAGTTAAGCCTAACGAGGTTGAAGTCGCGGGCCAGAAAACGTAACCCAGCAGACAACCTACATCGCTGCCAACCCCGGGCTGGCGCCCGCCTGAGCGCCGGCCCGGCCAAATACCCTGTCATTAAAAGTTCAATTTGATCACAATTTTTCTTGACAAGTAATACATATTTGTACGAAGTTATCGGTCATAATGTATACAACAAAGAGCTGTAGGAATGACCGAAACAGACCACAGATTATGGATTCGCAATCCGCTTGCCTGCTCTGACCCAGGCGCAGCCGGCGGTATTGTCGTCACGGGAACAAGAATTGTGGAAAAAGTGGCCGGGGGGCAGCAACCTCACCAGCCCGTTAACGAGACCTTTGATGCTTCCGGGCATGTCCTGTTACCCGGCTTGGTAAATACCCACCATCACTTCTACCAAACTCTGACCCGAGCCTATTCCCCCGCGCTCAATAAAGAGTTATTTCCCTGGCTGACCACGCTTTACGATGTCTGGGCCAATCTCAACGACAGCCAGATGGCCCTGGCCAGCGAGTTGGCGATGGTCGAGCTGCTGATGTCGGGATGCACCACCGTAGCGGACCATCATTACGTCTTTTCCGGTGCCTTGGTAAACGCGATTGACTGCCAGGTCGAAACCGCCCAGCGCCTCGGCGTTCGAGCGGCACTGACTCGCGGGTCCATGAGCGTCGGGCGCGACGATGGCGGTCTGCCGCCACAGACCGTGGTGCAGGACGAGCAAACCATTGTCGATGACAGCCAGCGTCTTATCGACCGTTACCACCAGCGTGCTGAAGGGGCCATGACCACCATCGCCCTGGCGCCTTGTTCACCGTTTTCAGTCAGCCGGGCATTGATGCGCGAGAGCGCGCGGCTTGCAGAGAACAACGACGTTCGCCTCCACACCCATCTTGCCGAAACCGAAGATGAGACCGCTTACTGCCAGAAGCTGTTTGGCATGCGCCCGCTGGATTATCTCGAGGACAGTGGCTGGCTCACCGATCGCACGTGGCTGGCCCATGGCATTCATTTCAATGACGACGAGATTCAGCGCCTTGGCCGTGCAGGCACAGGCATCGCTCACTGTCCCTCGTCAAACATGGTTCTGGGCTCAGGGCTGTGCCGGACCCTGGAACTCGAAGCGGCGGGCTCACCGGTCGGATTGGCGGTCGATGGATCAGCATCGAGCGACCACTCTAACCTTGCTTCAGAAATGCGTCAGGCACTGCTTCTGGGCCGCCTGCGTTACTCGCCAAGCCAGGTAACACACGAAGCCGTCATCCGCTGGGCAACGCAAGGCTCGGCCCGTTGCCTGGGACGAACCGATATCGGCGGACTGGAGCCAGGCCAGCAGGCTGACCTGGCACTGTTCAAACTTGATGAGCCGCGTTTCTCAGGCGCGGAGAATCCACTGGCGGCGTTGCTGCTGTGTGGTGCACAACGCGCTGACCGGGTCATGGTCGCCGGGCGCTGGAGAGTGACCGGCGGCCTGCCCTGCGACGTCGATCTTGACGCGTTGATGGCACGCCATGATGAAGCAGCCCGCCAACTAAGGAGCGCTATTTAGACGATCTTTGTAGAGCTATTGGTAGTCAACAGTCAGGCATTCCTACAAAAACAACACCTAGGAGAGACTCATGACAACAAGTACATCCGAACGGCCAGATACCGGTCCAGGTGACCGTTATAGCACCCGCGACGTTAATTCCATGCCGCCCTTGCGCCGCGCGATACCGCTGGGCATTCAACATGTTCTGGCGATGTTCGTTAGCAACGTGACCGTGCCAATCATCATCGCCGGGGCGGCGAACCTGCCTCCCGATCAGACGGCTTTTATGGTTCAGGCCGCGATGTTTGTCGCAGGCATTGCTACTCTGTTGCAGTCCCTGGGCCTGGGGCCCATCGGTGCTCGCCTTCCTATTGTTATGGGGACCAGCTTCGGATTCGTACCGGTCCTGATTCCCATAGCCATCGGCATGGGGTTGCCCGCCGCCCTTGGAGCGGCGTTGTGCGGTGGCGTCGCGATGGCGCTAATGGGGTTGTTTCTTCCCTGGTTCCGGTTTTTGTTCCCGCCAGTGGTGACTGGAACCTTTGTCGTGATGCTGGGCATTCTGTTGATGCCCGTTGGTCTTGCCTACGCCGGTGGTGGTTTCGGCGTGTCGGATTTCGGCGCCCCCCATCACATCGGACTGGCCTCGCTTGTTCTCGTCGTCACCGTGGGGCTTCACCAGTTCGGCCGAGGTATCTGGAGTGAAGTTGCCCCACTGGCCGGTTTGCTGGTTGGCTTCGTTGCTGCCGCGGCTTTTGGCTATGTCGATTTCTCCAAGGTGGGCGATGCCGACTGGGTGACGTTCCCCACCCCGCTGGGCATTGGTATTGAGTTCCATATGGCCGCCATCATCCCCGTGGTGGTGCTGTCTCTGGTCACCGTGGCCGAATCCATCGGCGATATAGTGGGCACCACCGCAGGCGGGCTGAACCGTGAACCCACCAAGAAGGAACTCTCCGGCGGCGTTATGGCCGATGGCATCGCGAGCGTATTTGCTGCTGTTTTCAATGCGTTCCCCCAGATCAGTTTCAGCCAGAACGTAGGCATGGTTGCATTGACAGGCGTCGTTAGCCGCTATGTGGTGGCGATTGGCGGCGGATTCTTGGTGTTGGCCGGCCTGCTGCCAAAGCTCGGTGGTCTCGTTTCCAGTATTCCCAACGCGGTGCTCGGCGGTGCGGTACTGCTGATGTTCGGTATGATCGCCAGTGCCGGCATTAAGATGCTCAGCCAGGTGCCGTTCGACAAGCGCAACATGCTGATCATTGGCACCTCTCTGACCATCGCGGTGGGTTTGCCGGCACAAGAAGGGCTCTATGCCAATCTGTCCGAAAACCTGCAAGCGATGATCGAATCCGGTTTGATCCCCGGGGCCATTACCGCCATCGCGTTGAACCTTATTCTTCCCAAAATCCCAAACCCGGTGCCCGATAGCTCTGAATGCCCTGAAAGCTCCAAGAGCACGGCAATGAGGCCGGACTCACTTTGAATATCTGGGTGATTGAGGGCCGAACGGCCATGTTTCCCAGCGATAAACCAAGGATAACTCGATGAAAACAAAACCAGTGCTAGGCTTAACAGACGTCAATCTGATTCTCGACGCGGCTCAGAAAGAGGCCGACGCCAACGGCTGGCCGGTGACCATCGCGGTAGCGGACGATGGCGGCCATGTCCTGGGGCTGCGTCGGCTGGACGCAACGGCGCCATTCACCGCGCATGTCGCCATGGAAAAGGCCCGTAGCGCCGCCATGGGTCGAAAAGAGACACAGATTTTCGAAGACATGATCAACAATGGGCGACATGCTTTTCTTTCAGCACCGCTCCAGGGGCTTCTCGCCGGCGGCGTGCCGGTGATCCTGGACGATCAGGTGGCCGGAAGCGTGGGAGTCTCCGGCGTCAAACCCGATCAGGATGTGCGGATAGCCAAGGCTGGCATTGAGGCGATCACCTCATCCGTGAATCGCCTTTGAAAAGTGGATTGCCCCATTAACCACTGAAGCCATCGCACTGGAGTATCCATGAGCATTCGCCTAAAGCTAATCATCGGAATGGGGGCAGCACTGCTTGCCAGCACGTTGCTGTTGGTTTCCCTTAATATCGTCCAGATGCGAGGGCTTCTTGATCGATACCTGCTCAACTCCGCCCTGCCATCCAGTCTGGAAGCGATAGCAAACTCCGTTGAGCGCGACCTCCAGGCGCCTATTACAGCGTCACGGCTGATTGCGGGGAACAGCTACCTCAAAGAGTGGATCGGTGACAACGAACCACAGCAGGGGCTCGACCCCGCCACCCGATATCTGGAGGGAGTCAGGCGCAGCCAGGAAGCCGCCTCCGCCCATTTCGTGTCGGTAAATACTGGCAACTACTACACCCATCAGGGCATCGACAGGGTGGTGACTCCCCAGGCGGACCGCTGGTTCTATAATTTCCTGGAAAGCGGCGAGACCATGGAGCTATCGCTGGACGTGGACAAAGCAACGGGTAAACCTACCCTCTTCATCAATGCCCGCATGGAGGATGGCGGCGAGGCTATCGCAGTAACCGGCGTCGGAATCGGGCTTGATCAGATGGCGGAGCGAATCAGGGAATTCCGCTTTGGTGAAACCGGTATCGTTTACCTGGTGTCTGAAACCGGCCAGGTCAACATTCATCCTGACCTGCAGCAAACAGATCAGCCCCTATCGAAGGTTATTTCTCCAACGGCCGCCGCCGAACTGTTGAAAGACCCGACATACCATCTGACCGAGTTTGATCGTGATGGCCGTCGCTTCATCGCCGCCAGCTTGCCTCTGTCGATCACAGACTGGCGTGTCGTTGTAGAGGTTCCGTCTACCGAGATCTACGGCGAAGCCAGCCGGGCCAACCAGACCTCCTTGCTCGTCGGCGTCCTCGTGGCTCTTGTTTTCCTCGGCATCATAGCTTTGGTCGCCACTCGCATGACGAAGCCACTGACGAAAATCACTCGGGCGTTGACCGAAATTGCCAAGGGTGGCGGCGATCTCACCCAGGAACTGGCGGTTGAACGCAAAGACGAGCTGGGCCAATTGGCGACCGGGTTTAACCAGTTTGTCGGGGCACAACGCGAGATGGTTCGGGGTCTTTTGGAGACGGCAATCCGGCTCAAGGCCTTTGTCGATCAAACCTCCACCGTGATGACGGCCAACACCGACCGGGCCAAGGAACAAAGCAGCCTGACGGACTCCGTCGCCACGGCGGTGTGCGAGATGGAAGCCACGGTTCAGGAGATTGCCAAAAGCGCCACGGAAACGGCAAACCAGCTGGAGCAGGTCGGCAACAGCGCCAGTGACATTCGTGAAGGCATGTCGCGTTCCATCGCCCAGGTCGAGGGAATGGCGAATAACATCCGCGAATCGGCCTCGGCGATCCAGCAGTTGGCTACCGAAGCGCGGGATATTGGCCAGGTGATCGAAGTGATCAATGCCATATCCGATCAGACCAATCTACTGGCTTTGAACGCAGCGATCGAAGCAGCCCGGGCCGGCGAACATGGGCGCGGGTTCTCGGTGGTTGCTGACGAAGTTCGCAGCCTTGCACAGAAGACGCAATCATCTACCAAGCAAATTCGAACCATTATCGAGCGTTTGCAGGAGGGCTCCGAGCATGCGGTCGAGACGATGGCCACAAGCGAGAAAGCCACCGAAGAAACCGTCAGTACCTCCGCCAGCATGGGCAAAGCCCTGGATGGAATCGGCGAGAACGTGGACCGGATTGTAGAGATGAGCCACCAGGTGGCTGCAGCAACCGAAGAACAGAGCTCCGTCACTGAGGAGATCAGCTCAAACGTTCAGGACATCTCTCATCTCAGTGCACGTTCGAGTGAGGACATGACGGCAGCCAGCCGTGAAATTGAAGAATTACGTGCGATGGCGGAAAAGCTTGAAGCTCAAATGAAAGCGTTCCGGCTCGACCGTGAAGACTGACTTAATGAAGAAAAGATTCGGGCGCTATACAGCTCATCCAACAACGACTAACTAGAGGGAGCCATCAGTGAAACAGATATTCGCCGCCTGCCTGCTGTTTGCCTGGACCGCCCAGGCAACTGCGCAGACATACGTGGTTGGGGTAGAACAGGGAAACTTCCTGCCCCATTACGGGGTTGACGAACAAGGCCAATACAATGGCTTCGCCCGTGAACTACTGGACCTTTTCGCCGAACATGCCGGCGTAACCTTCATCTATAAACCCTTGCCGGTCGATGAATTGATGCCGGCCCTCGTTGAAGGCGAGGTGGACTTCAAGTACCCGGATCATCCCGACTGGGCCCGTTCGGCAAAAACCGAGGACAGGATCAGCTACAGCCGCCCCATCGTGGAATATGTTGACGGCGTTCTGGTGTCTCCGCGGCGACTCGGCCTGGATGGGGACCACCTCAAACGCATCGGCCTTGTCGATGGCTGGACGGCCCGGGGATACGAGGAAAAGATCGAAGCCTCACAGATACTTCCGGTGCCCAGCGACAGCCTGCCCGAAATGATTCACCAGGCGTTGCTGAAGAACAGCGACGGCGCTTACTACAACGTGGTGGTCGCCCTGCACCACATCAACAATGTTCGGGTAAGACCGGGCGTTCTCGTGTTCGACCCCAACCTCCCGCATACCCGAAGCTCCTACCGGCTTTCAACGATCAGGCATGGGGATTTGCTGCCACGCTTCGACAGTTTTCTTGATGAGCGCCACGAACAGGTCGCGGCGATCAAGGCCAAGCATCGGGTAGAGGCCAACATTGGCACCGAGTACTTTGGCATGGAGCAATGGAAAGTGGACTTTCTCAAACGGCAAAAGGCGAGAAACGCTCAGTGACACTGCCCCTCTCGCCGTATTCTGGCCCGAACTGATCAAGGCTACTGAGGGCACAGCTCCGTTTCCAGCCAGCGGCGCACTTCATGCCGGTGACGCCTGCGGTTGAGCTGTTCACTGTGGATATCGCGGGGGAAAATTTCCGATGCACCGTCATGTCTTAGCCAGAAACGCCGGCGTACACCCACGGCATAGCGGCTGGGGCCGTGAACCACTGCGGCCCGAATTTCTACAGCAGTAACATCCTCGAACAGGTAGTCGCTGTCCCTGTCGCTATCGTCACTTCGGCGGCCCAGGATAATGTTGCGAAACGAACCCAACACCAGATACCCGCCGGGCTGCAACGGCCCCTGCCGCAATACCTGGTGTACATTGCTGTCATCTGCCCCAACCCGGCGATACTCGGTAACGGTCAGGGTTCTCTCCTCACCACTCAGGGTTTGCAGCACCACCTGCACACACTGCACATGGATGGTTTCCTTACCCATATTCACCAGCAGACACAGGGCGTCCGGGTTCTCGTTCTGGGCATGGTGAATAACCATATAGGGGCGGTTATTACGCTGATACTGGATCAGGAACAACTGAAAATAGACGATCCAGATAACCGCCATGACGGCGCTGCTGATGGGGCTTATGTATTCCATTTGCTCTCCTGGTTCAGCCGACTTATGCGCTTACACGTTCTGTCGATACACCAGGATTTCAACCCCATCTCCGAAACAGATCACCCCTCGCTACTTAACCGCGCCACCACAGCCGCCAGATCCGTCATACCCTTCTCCACCTGCTGAATGCCGGTAGCAATACCCGATATTTCATCCGAACTGCGACGTGACAGCGTCGATACCCCGTCCATGTTCGCGCGCAGGGACTCGATCAAGTGGCTGTTCTTGCCCACTACCGTGGAAATTTCTTCCAGGGATTCAGCGGTCTTTGCAGCCAGTTTACGTACCTCGTCGGCTACCACTGCGAACCCCCGCCCCATTTCGCCGGCACGGGCGGCTTCGATGGCAGCGTTCAGGGCCAACAGGTTGGTCTGCTCAGCCACAGAGCGAATGGTGCTGACAATACTGCCAATCTGCTCGGCCTGGGTTTCCAGATCCCGGCTTACCTCCGTGGCGCTGGCCACCTCAGCCAGAGCCGACGCCGAGGTTTCCACCGCAAGGTTGAGGGCACGGGTAGCTTCAGCCGCAATCTGTGAGGTCTCCTCGGAAGTGGCGGCAGCCACGTCGGCTGCCTCGCGGGCGTTGTTCACCCGCGCGGTAATGTCCGAGGCGAATTTGATCACCTTGTATACCTGCCCGCCAGCATCCAGCACAGGGCTGTAGGTGGCTTCCAGCCAGATACTCTTGCCGTTCCTGTCCCTGCGCTCAAACTGCCCTGAAAAACTCTCACCACGGGCCAACCGCTTCCAGAAGTCAGGGTTATCGCGATAGAAATCATCAAAGCAGAACATCCTGTGGTGCTGATGGATGATCTCGTCCTTGGCGTAGCCGGTGGTGGCCAGGAAGTTCTCGTTGGCCTCCAGTATCGTGCCGTCGGGCGTGAACTTGATGACGGCCATGTAGCGGTCGAGGGCATCAAGCATGGCGGTATCATCCGCCACTTTGTCCTGGGCAGCAGTCGCGTCTGTTGCCAGTTTGATGACCTTGAAGACTTTCCCGTCCTCATCGGTGACGGGGAAATAGGTGGCCTCCAGCCAGACACGCCGACCATCCTTGGCAAAGCGGGGGAATGTGCCCTGTTTCTTGATACCGCGCCCGAGATCCTCCCAGAAGTGCTGGTATTCCAACGACGCCGTATAGCTTGAGTCACACAGCGCCCGGTGGTGCTTGCCAATGACCTCCTGGCGCTCGTACCCGACAATGGATAGCAGGATATCATTGGCAGACTCTACAATTCCCGAAGGGCTGAACTCGATATACCCGATCTGGGAGGCAATGGCATTCAGGGTTTGCTGAATCCTCTCCTGTTCGCCCCTGGAGACCGTTAACTGATCCGTCAATTCCGCAATACGATGGCGCCCAAACATGACATTCTCTCCCTGATGGATGAAGCAGCACATTGCTCAATATATGCTCAACCCATCGGGGAAATAAGTAGCTTAAGGTACAGTTAAGGCAACGAACTGTAAGAAACAATTACATTACATGTTTAGCGATATGACCATCTTGAGACCAAGAGATCTCCGGAGATCACCTCCAATCCAGAAACGCATCCTTCACATGCCCCGCCAGCGCATCGTTGACCGGATTGCTGCCACTTCGCACGAGTGCGATCTGATACTCCGCCAGCGCCGGCAGCCCTTCCCTGTCGAGTTTTCGTAGCGGCGGGCGCACCAGGCTGACGGGGAACGGTGCAACCGCCAGGTCCGACAACATCGCCGCTTCCTGGCCGAAGCAATTATCGCAGGTGTAGGCAACCCGATAGGAAATATGGGCGTCATCCAGGGCCGTCAGCGCTGCCCGGCGCCATACGCAACCATGGCTGGCAAGCGCCACCGGCAGGGGTGACCGGTTGGCAGCGACACCCCCTTCGCGGCCGGCCCACACCAACGGTTCGGTGTGTACAACTTCACCGCGTCGCTCCTGCCCCTCATTGCCAATGGTGACCAGCACCATATCCAGCTCTCCCGCATCGAGCCGGTCCAGGTTCTGCTGACTGGAGCCAACCACCACATCCACCTGAACCGCCGGATACGAGCGCGCGAACTGCGCCAGTACGCCCGGCAGGATACGGCTGCCCACATCGTCTGAAGTGCCCAAACTGACCCGGCCTTCCAAAACGGGAGAGAGGAACTGCCGGATAGCCTCCTCGTTCAATCGCAGCAGTCGCCGGCCATACCCCAGCAACACTTCTCCCTCGGGCGTCAGCCGGACGCGACGGGCTTCGCGCACAAAGAGGACATGACCGAGAATTTCCTCAAGCCGTTTGATCTGCATGCTCAGGGCCGAAGGAGTGCGAAAAACCTGCTTCGCGGCCCGGGTGAAACTTCCACTCTCGGCAATGGCCACGAAGGTTCTCAATACGTCGGTATCCAGTAGCGGGCCAACCTCGCGGTTGGGCGCAAGTTCGGTACTGTTCATAAGCCACCTTTCAATTTTTCTTAACCCAGATGTTAAATCTTTTCGTTTGTTTGATCAAAGGTGACGTTGCATGCTGATAACCATGCCCCCGCAAACACGCGAGGGCACCCATACTGATGACTGAACTGGAGATTGAAACGATGAGCCATTATCAGGATTTTCGCCGCCCCCAGCTTCGTCCAGACGCCCCCGCCAAGCCCCCGGAGCTGGAGCTTTACATGCCGGCCACCCCGCCACTGGCGTTCATGGCAACGGTTGAGTTCTGGGTCAGAATCTTCCGGCGCAGGCACCATTTTCGTCGCCTGTTCCTGCCTTTGCTGAAGGAAGATGACGAGATGCTGGCGGACATCGGCTTCGAGAGGACGGATATTCAGTGGGCGCTCAATCTCCCACTGAAAATCGACGCCCTCAAGGCGCTGGAGGCATGTCGCAGAGCGCGGGTTTGTTCAAACGTAAAGTGACTCGATCACATCCGTATACTTCTCATAGATGTTGCTTCTGCGCACCTTCATGGTGGCTGTCACTTCATCGTCGTCATGGTCGAGCTCTTTGGTGAGCAGGTGGAAACGCTTGATCTGTGCCACTTGGGGTAACTGATCATTACCCCTGCTCACCTCGGCCTGGATCAGTTCGTTCACCCGCTGCTGTTCTGTCAGGCTGCGGAAGGTGGTATAGGCAATCCGTTGCTGTTCGGCCCACTTGGCCACCGTGTCAAAATCGATCTGTATCAGGGCGGAAACGTATTTCCGGGCCTCACCGATCACAATGCATTCCTTGATATAGGGGCTGGCCTTGATGGTGTTCTCAATCTCCGTCGGCGACAGGTTCTTGCCGCCGGCGGTGATCATGATGTCTTTCAGCCGGTCGACAATCTTGAGCTGGCCATTCCGCCACTCGCCTACGTCGCCGGTATGCAGCCAGCCGTCTTTCAGGGTAGAAGCAGTCGCCGCGTCGCTCTTGTAGTAGCCCTTGAACATGCTGCCACCGCGCATAATGATCTCGTTCTGATCACCGAGTTTGACCTCAACGCCGGCGATCGCGACACCCACGGTTCCCAGCTTCACGTCATCCACCGGCTGTGCGGTTGCCACGCCGGTACTTTCCGTCTGGCCATAGACTTCCAGCAGCGGAACACCAATGGTCCGGAAGAATTCCAGAATCCCGGTGGAAATGGGGGCCGCTCCGGTCATCGCGATGGTACATCGGCGCAGGCCAATGAAATTCTGCAGGGCCCGGAACACCAGCCAGTAACTGAGGCTGTACAGGCCTTTTTCTTTCAGGCTCCACTGCGCCCGGGATTTGGTCGCCATAGGCGAACACGCGCGGATGGCCCAATCGAACAATGCCCGGCGGAAACGCCCTGTTTCCTGGACCTTGATATAGATGGCGGAGTGCAGCTTCTCCCAGATTCTGGGCACGCCCAGGAAAAAGGTCGGCGCAATTTCCCGCAAATCCTCCTGAACGGTCCGCAGGCTCTCGCCAAAGCTGACGGAGCTGCCTGCGTAAACCGGCGCAATGTTGGTTACCGCCTGCTCCGCCACATGGCACAGAGGCAGGTAGGAAAGGCTAGAACCGCGATCGTCCGCCTGCAGCAATTCAATAAGACCGGGAGCGGCAGCGTGAAGATTGCCCCAACTGATCATCGCGCCCTTCGGCCGTCCGGTGGAACCGGAGGTGTAGATCATCAGTGCGGTGTCATCCATCCGCTGGCCATCCAGCAATTCATCCACCAGTCCGGGATGGTCTTTTTCATACTCCCGGCCTCTGGCCTCAATGTCCTCGAACGCCGCCGGGGGCTCTGGATAGTAGCGAAGGCCTTTCATATCAATGGCAATGGTGTGCTTCAATTGGGGCAGTTGGGGCCAGGCTTCCAGCACCTTGTCGGTCTGCTCCTGATCCTCACACACCACAATGCTTGCATCGCTGTGTTCGAGAACGTAGGCCACTTCATTCCAGGGACTGGTCGGGTACACCCCAACACAGATGCCCCGAACCATGCCAATACCCATCTGGGCAATCACCCACTCCACCCGATTTTCCGAGATGATGGCCACATGGCCGCCCTCCTCCAACCCCATGGCGCGGAGGCCAAGACCAAAATGCCGGGCGCGATTGTAGTAGTCCCGCCAGGAATAAGCCTGCCAGATACCGAAGTCTTTCTGACGCAGGGCCAGGGCATCCGGCCGCTCTTGAGCATGGGCCCGCAGCATCTGGGTCAGGGTCAGATCAGGTAGGGAAGGTGTTGTCATGACAGCCACCGTTTACGGCGTTTATAGTGCTTGATATCACGGTAACTGCGGGCTTCACCTTCCTTGCCACCCACACCCAGGTAGAACTCCTGAACGTCCTCGTTCGCCGTGAGCTTGTCTGCCGGCCCGTCGATCACGATTTTGCCGTTCTCCATGATGTAACCGTATGAGGCAATCGCCAGAGACACGGCCGCATTCTGCTCCACCAGAAGAATCGCGGTGCCCTGTTCACGGTTGATCCGCGCCACGATGGTAAAAATCTCTTCCACCAGCAGCGGTGCCAGGCCCAGGGAGGGCTCATCAAGCATGATCAGGTCCGGCTGGGCAATCAGCGCCCGGCCCAGAGCCAGCATCTGCTGTTCGCCACCGGAGAGGTAACCCGCCAACTGCTTGCGGCGTTCCCTCAGGCGCGGGAAATAGTCATAGACCAACTCGTAGCTGTCACTCAACGAGGGCTTGCTGCCACTGAGTGCGTAGGTGGCGGCAACCAGGTTCTCCTCCACCGTGAGGTCTTCAAAGACACGGCGGCCTTCCATGACATGGAAGAGTCCGTTACGCACCAGTTTTTCGGGAGGCGTACCCTTTACATCCCTGCCCCGGAAACGTACTTCCCCGGCGGTCACCTCCCCGTCTTCCAGGGTCAGCAGGCCGGAGACGCTCTTCAGCGTGGTGGATTTGCCCGCACCATTGGAACCGAGGAGCGCCACAATGGCGCCCTCCGGCACCCGCAGCGACAGGCCCCGAAGAACCTGTACCGACTTGTTGTAGACCACCTCGATATTATCGATTTCCAGTAAGGCTTCCATACAGCCCCTCAGTCGAGGTGAATCCAGTCCGATACCGGCTCATAACGGCCTTCTTCAGCATTCACCCGCCAGATACGGCCGACCGGGAAGGACATGTTCCGCACGGTGACCGGAATGCCGATGATGCCGCCAGTATCCCAGTCCTCAATAGAGGCAAGAGATTCCGCCATGTTGTCTCCGGTCAGTTCTTTCCCCGCATCGAGCGTGCGCTTGACCACTTCTGTCCAGACCATGGCATTGAACCACCCCTGCATGTAGCCGGTAGGACGGTAGCCCGCTTCCGGATCGCTCTTCTCCGCCTGGGCACGGAGGGCATCAAGCATGGGCCCGCTTTCCTCGCTGTCGTAATAGTTGTAGGGCATTACGCCCATGTAGCCATCGGCATCCGCTCCCATCTTGTCGATGATCAGTTTGTCCGAGGACCAGAAGGTGCCCATGAACTGGGTATCGAGACCCATCTGGCGCATCTGCACCATGAACTCGTTGATCGGCGACAGTACGTAGCCATGAAACACCACAAAGTCCGGTCGCACCCGGCGAAGCTTCAAAACCTCGGCGGACACATCCACACTGCCGGGCTTGGTCACAATTTCCTCGACAACCTCGATGCCCAGCTCGCCCGCGCGGGCTTTGCCGTTTTCGATGGGGTCCTTACCGAATTCGGTATCACTGTAGACAAAGGCCACGGTAGGCATATCACCGCCTTCACCCTGGGTGGCGATGTACTCCAGAATGATGCCGAACATCTGACTATAGTTCGGGCCGGGAATGAACTGGTAAGGGTATTGCTCGTTATCCGTCAGCGCGGTCGCGAACGACGCCCCGCTCATCAGAGTATTGCCCTGGCTATTGAGCTCAGAGGCGATGGCTTTCATGAAACCGGTGCTGTCGCCGTAATAGGTAGCCGGGGAACTGCTACCGGAAATTTTCTTGAAGGCCGCCACCGAACGATCCACCTCATAGGCGGTGTCTTCCATCACATACTCGACCGGGTGGCCATTGATGCCCCCCTGGCTGTTGATCCAGTTGGTGTAGTCGGTCAGACCGGCGTGGATGTGAATACCGGCAAACGCGAACACGCCGGAGAGCGGTATGGAGCCGCCAAACACGACGGGCTCCTTGTCCTGTGACATCACCGGCGCGGCGACTGTCAGCGCAGCAACCAGGCTACCAAGCCCGGCAAGCCGGCGACCTTTTTTGAGGATGTTTCTGAACATGTTCATTCTCCTTGCGGCTTCTTGTTGTTGGTGTTGCACGGGTTCCCGTGAGAGAACCATTAATTCCGGAACGGCCAGAGGCGGAAAAAGCGACGGATACGGTGCCAGATTTCCGCAAGCCCATGAGGTTCAAAAATCAGGAAGCCCACGATCAGGGCGCCAAAGATGATTTCCAGCATCGGCGACATGAACACGGGCGCGTTGGGGTAGAACGGAGTCAGGGCCGCCGTCAGCAGTTTCAGCGCTTCCGGCACCAGGGTCATGAAAGCAGCACCGAGGATGCCCCCCAACAGATTGCCCATGCCCCCCACGATCACCGCCGCCAGATAGAAAATGGACATGGAAAGCGGAAAGCTCTCCGGGGTAACCACACGGTAGAAATAGGCAAACAGGCCACCGGCCACGCCGGCGTAGAACGAGCTGAGCGCGAACGACATCAGTTTGTAGCGCAGAAGGTTAATGCCGAGAATCTCGGCGGAAATATCCCGGTCTCGAATGGCAATAAAGGCCCTGCCGATTCGTGTCCGGAACACATTCCGGGCCGCCAGCACCATCAGCACCGCCAGCGGCACGATGATGAAATACATCATGAAATCACTCTGGAACGTCAGCCCGAACAGGTGCGCTGGCTCCAGGCTCAGGCCACCCATGCCACCGGTGACGGATTCCCACTCGGCAAAAATGAAGTGCAGGAACACGCTCGCGGCCAGGGTGGCGATGGCCAGATACAGGCCTTTGACCCGCAGTGAGGGCAGGCCCACCAGAATCCCGACGGCAGCAGCCATAAGCCCGGCCAGCACCAGAGTGACCGGGAACGGCAGGCCGGTGTTGATGGACAGCCAGGCCACCGTGTAGGCGCCAACGCCCATGAACCCCGCCTGCCCCAGGGAAATCAGCCCGGTAAAGCCGGTCAGGATGTTCAGGCCGGTGGTGCTGATTACGGCAATGCCAACCAGGCAGCCCAGGTACAGCAGGTAAGAGTCGACGGCAAACGGGAACACCACAAGAATCAGCAGGAAAAGACCCAGCCACAGCTTCTGGGTCTGGCTGGTCCAGATTGCCTCATCGGCCTCGTAACTCTGTTTCGCGTCACCGATGCGCATCTTACACTCGCTCTATTTCGTGGGTGCCAAAAAGGCCGTAGGGACGGATCACCAGGATCACCGCCAGCACCAGGAATGTTGCCGGCATACGGTACTCGCCCCCGAGGTAGGCACCGGCAACCGTTTCCAGCCAGCCAATGAACACGCCAGCCACCAGGGCACCCAGAATGCTGTCCAGCCCGCCAACGATCACCACCACCAGCACACTCAGACCAATGATCCCGAACTGCGGACTGAGGCCGCCGGTGGCGGCCACCAACACACCGGCCAACGATGCCGCAAGAGAGCCAAACACCCAGGCCATGTTGAATACCCGGCGCACGTTAATGCCCATGGAATAGGCCGCCGCCTGATCCGAGGCCGTTGCCCTCAGGGCCACGCCACCCCGGGAGAAGCGGAAATAAAGCAGATAAATAATGAGCAGGACCGAACCGATCAGAAAGCCGTAGGCAATTTTTGGAGCGAGGTAGAGTGGGCCGATAAACACCGGCTCCCGTGGCAGAAAACGGGGCAACAACTGCGGGTCGGCGGTCCAGATGAACTCCACCAGGCCCACCAGGATACTGCCAATGCCGATGGTGACCATCACCACCGAGATGGGGGACTCGCCCAGCATGGGCCGGATCATGGTCTTCTCGATCACACCGCCCAGAATACTGCCGCCGATCACCGCCAGCGGCAGGGCAATCCATGGTGATAACTCCATGCCGCCAGCAAAGGCCAGGAACAGATAGGCGGCAAACATCATGATCTCGCCAATGGCAAAATTGATCACCCGGGTGGCCTTGTAGATGATCACAAACCCCAGCGCGATAAGGGCGTAAAGCCCGCCCATGGCCAAACCGGCGAGGCTGATTTCACCAAAGAACAACCAATCCATCAGGCAACCTCCCCTTCTGGATTGAGCTTTCTTCGCAAACTGTCGATGTCACTGTTGCCCAGATAAGCCTTGATCACCTCGGGGTTGTTCTGAACATCCGCCGGCACGCCTTCGGTAATAACCTGGCCGAAATTCAGCACCGCGATATGGTCTGATATGTCCATCACCATGCCCATGTCGTGCTCTACCATCAGCACGGTAATGCCCCACTCTTCCCGGATATCCAGAATAAATCGGGCCATGTCCTCTTTCTCTTCCCGGTTCATGCCGGCCACCGGTTCATCCAGCATCAGCACCTTTGGTTGCATGGCTAGGGCCCGGGCAAGCTCAACCCGTTTTTGAAGCCCGTAAGAGAGGCTGGCCACCGGCTGGCGTCGTATATGATCGATTTCCAGGAAGTCGATAATCCGCTCTTCCACTTCCCTGCGAACAGCCATTTCCTCCCGGCGGGCCGGCCCGAAATAAACCAGCGCACTGAGCAGTCCGCTCTTCATGTGCACATGGGCGCCAAGCTTGATGTTGTCGAGTACGGTCATACCCCGAAACAGGGCTATGTTCTGGAAGGTTCGGGCAAGGCCAAGTGCGGCTCGCCTCGGCGGCTTGATACTGCCTGGCAACTCTTGGCCATGGTAGCGAATGGTGCCCTGCTGCGGTTTGTAAAAGCCGGAGATGCAGTTAAAAAGCGAGGTCTTGCCCGCACCGTTCGGGCCGATAATGGTCGTGACGGTGTTTTCAGGCACCTGGAAACTGACATCCTGCAGCGCCTTGACGCCACCAAATGAGAGAGACAGGTTACTGATCTCAAGGATGCTCACATTACCTCCCGGCACCCCTGGCGCCGGGCAGACAGGCTCGCGAACACGCCCTGCTGGTACCCATCTCACGCCCGAAGATGATTGTCGTTGTTGTTTTTTCTTGTCATCGGGAGATCCCCGATCCAGATTAAAAGTAGTCCATTCAGGCAACATTGGGCAAACCCTTCTACCCTGTTACCTGTCAGACACCGAAGGGCGCTGAACAAATAATGAAACCATGGCCCACTACGATGAGAGAAACATCCACCATGTCAGACTCATTGGTAACCACCGAATTCGACGCCGATACGGGCATTGCAACGATGACTTTCAACCGGCCAGCAGCCCTGAACGCAATCAGTGTGCCCATGGCAGAAGCCTTTCTCGCGGAGGCTCAGGCACTGAAAGACCGGTCAGGCCTTCGATGCATCGTTCTGACCGGCTCCGGGCGCGCTTTTATGGCGGGCGGGGATATCGCCAGTATGACCGGCTCTCCCGAACAGGCGGGCAAAGCCGTCAGCGCCATCCTGGGTGCGGTCAACCCGGCCATCCTCCTGTTACGCAGCATGGACGCCCCGGTGATCGCGGTGGTCAAGGGGGTTGCCGCTGGTGCCGGGCTGAGCCTGGCACTGATGGCGGACCTTGTCATTGCTCAGGAAGACACCAAGTTTTTGCTGGCCTACAACGGCATTGGCGCCATTCCTGACTGTGGTGGTAGCTGGTTCCTGGCCCACAAGATCGGCGCTGGGCGGGCAGCCGAGTTAATGCTGCTGGGCCGAACCCTGAGTGCGACCGAAGCCAGGAACTGGGGCATGATCACCGAGTCTGTTACGGAAGCCGACTTTGAAAAACGAGTGACCGAGATAACGAGAAACGTCGCGAATGGCCCCACCCGAGCCTTCGGTGCCTTCCGACGGCTTACGGACGGAGCCTGTGGAGATCAGTTGGCTGCCCAACTGGAAGCCGAAAAGGAAGCGTTCCTGGAACTGACCCGGACCGGGGATTTCGCAGAAGGCGTCGCCGCGTTCCTGGCCAAGCGCCCCCCTGAATTTCACGGATCCTGACTGTCAGGATGCTACATCCTGGGCAGCCAACGCCTTGATGTCCGGGTACTCGTGTACCCGAACCTCCGATTGCGCGGGCGCCTGCTGAGCAAGCGCCGACACCTCATTGACCATTGCCCTGGCCACGGTGACCGCCTCAATACCGCGAAACTTTTCCAGTGGGCCGATCAACGCCCGGTTGATGAGGGGCATGGCTTTTATGCCCAGTGCTTCGGCGGTGCGCTGCTCGTTGCGTTCGCCCAGCAGCAGACTGGGTTGGTAGATGGACAGGCAGGGATAGCCCAGCGACTTTATGCCGTCTTCCAGTTCACCCTTCACCCGATTGTAGAAAACGGTGGAAGACGATGAGGAGGCAATGGCAGACATCAGCACGAATACCTGTGCACCGTTTGCCCGGCCAAGCTCCGCCGCTTTCATCGGGTAACCGTAGTCCACTTTACGGAACTGCTCGCGAGAGCCGGCCTTCTTGATGGTGGTGCCCAGGCAACAGACGATGGCATCCACCGCGAACAGATCACTGTGTTCATCCAGGCGGTCGAAATCCACTTCCTGCTGATGCAGTTTTTCATGGTTCAGCGGTAGCGTTCGACGCATGGGCGCAACCACCGACGACACGTCTTCCCGCGCCAACAAACCTTCGAGCACTTTGCCGCCCGTCAAGCCGCTGGCACCCAATAGCATCACTTTCATAAAATTTCCCTCAGCCACGAAACAACACCCGGATATTCGATCGTATCCAACACAAACTCCTGCCCCCGCGAGGCACTTTTCAGAGTGCAATAATCCCCGTCCCGGGACCAGCGGGCGAGGTTACCGTGAAAACTCATCGCGGTGTCCGCCGAATCCGGATAGAAACACCCGGGTAATCGCCATTGCGTGGTCGAAGCGGCATCCGGTGCCGTCAGGCGTTGACGCTCATCCAGGCCTCCAAACACCCCGGCACCCGGCAGGCCGGTTGATCGCCCCTCAAGCTGCAGGGCATCGGAGGCCACATAGAGCGTATTGCCGCCATCTGGCTGACCATGGAAGTGCGGATGGTAGCGGGCCCACCGAAGGTCACGATCCGACAACTCATCAATGCGGTAAACATCGCCAATCTGGAGCCAGCCCCACAGCCCGTGAAACGGGCGGGCCTGTTTTACAAACTGCCAGCGCCTGCCCTGCTTTTCCACGTTCCGAAACAGACCGAAAAACAGGAACAGATCCCCCACCCCCACCTGCTGTTTACGGAGGTGCCCCTGTGCAGAGCCGGTTTGCCCCAGGCAGGGCCGCCAGCCGGTTTCCCGGGGATAGGCGTCAGCGATCAGGTCCGGGTCGAGGTGAGCCCTTCGGGCGCCACCACGCCGGTTGCCGGTCAGGTCCGCCACCAGCTTGCCAACATTCAGACCATCGTGATGGATATCACGGTAGGTGATCCGGGAACGCGAGTCGGGGATCGGCAGGGTATAGAAAGACCTGTCAGGGAACACCGGGCTGGGACAGCCGCCTGCGGAGGAATCAAAGCCTTTACGGCTGAGGATTAGTTTCATAAACGCATTTTGGAGCAAGGAACGAAGCGCAACCATATCACGCCATTGAAAAGCAGTTTAAACTGACGACAACAACAGACTGGCCCACCCGCTGATTCAATGCCGATCGCCCATGACTGATTTTGAAACCCTGAACACGCTGAAGGCAGGCCTTGAAGCCTGGTGGCGCCCGGGCGTTACCGTCCTGCTCTCAATGGCTATCACCTTTCTTGTGTACAAGGGTGTGCTGGCAACGGTTCAACGCTTAACCCGCAGCAAGACAGTTCCCCGCCTGTTTCTGGATGCGTCCTCAACCGCTCTGGGTGTTGCCATTACCCTGGTGGTACTCAACGCTATCCTGGAAGCGGCGTCCCAGGACCTGCCACTGATCAATCACTTCCGTCACGCCGCCACGCTGCTGCTGATTGTGGCGGTCACCTGGGCGCTGGTGCGCTGCACATCGGCCATCGGCGACGTCATCGTCTCCCTGAATCCCGTCCTGGAAGGCCAGTGGAAACGCGCCCGCAAGGTGGAAACGCAAACGCGCTTCCTGGTGAGGGTGCTGAACATTCTCATCGTCATCGTAGGCCTGGGCGCCGCACTGGTCACGTTCGAGCCGGTTCGTCATCTTGGCAGCAGCCTGCTGGCCTCGGCGGGCATTGGCGGCATTATTCTCGGCTTCGCCGCCAAACCGGTGTTGGGCAACCTGTTGGCGGGCATGCAGATTGCCCTCACCCAACCGTTCCGCATTGATGACGTACTGCATGTACAGGGCGAATGGTGCTGGGTGGAGGAAGTCACCGCCACCTACGTGGTGCTGAGGGTCTGGGATTTGCGGCGGCTGGTAGTGCCGCTGCAATGGTTTATCGAAAACCCGTTCCAGAACTGGTCGAGAAACGACACTGAAATGATGGGAACGGTGTTCATCACCGTCGATTATTCCATGCCCATCGAACCACTACGAACCGAGTTTGAGAGGCTTCTGGAACAGGCGCCGGACTGGGACGGGAAGACCAGGATCGTGCAGGTGACCGAAGCCGGCGAGGCCAATATCGAGGTGCGCTTCCTGCTCAGTGCCAGGGACTCAAGCTCACTCTGGAATCTCCGCTGCGCCATCCGCGAGGGGTTGATCACCTTTATACAGGCGCAGTTTCCGGCGCATCTACCAAGGGTTCGTGCCAGGCTGGTGGAAACGCCCGACCAGTAACCCTCACCCCTGCTCTGCCCCGCGCAGCATGGCGTGCAGCAGCTCTTCGGCATCGAATTTGGTCAATGCCTCGTCTGCCCCCACCTGTTTGGCGTAACTCACGCTCATTTCACTGTTCAGGGAGGTATGCAGAATGATGTACGGCTGCTTCAGGGCGTTGCCGCTGTCCCTCACATTGAAGGTCAACTCGTAGCCGTCCAGGCCGGGCATTTCGATGTCGCTCACCAGGATGTTGATGGGTTTTCCATCGCGGTTGGCGTTCAGCATCAGGTCCAGTGCATCCTGCCCGTTGGTGGTGACAAAATAGCTCACATCCTTGCTGTCCAGGGCGTCCGAGAGCTGTTTGCGAGCCACCTGGGAGTCGTCCACCAGCAGGATATTCAGGCCTTTCAGAGTTTCCCGTTGAACGTCTGTCAGCGTGACTTCCCGGGGGTTTACGGACTCCGGGTACACCCGTGCCAGCAACAGCTCCACGTCCAGCAACTGCACGATCTGATCATCGATATTCACCAGGCCGGTAATGAAGGCACGGTCGCCAAGACTCTTCGGCGGGGGCATCACCTTCTTCCACTCGGTTTCCACGATTTTGCGCACACTGCGCACAAGGAACCCGATTTCCTGGCGCTGAACATCGGTCACGATGATCGAAGCGGTCTTGCGTTCTTCCGCCGTCAACGGCTGGTAACCCACGGCAGCAGCCATGTCGATCACCGGCACGGCGGAGCCACGAAAACTCATGGTGCCGATCACCGCCGAATGGCTGTGTGGTAGCTTGGTCAGCGGAACAAAGGGCATGATTTCCCGAATTTTCAGGGTGCCCAGGCCGAATGGCCTCTGATTGGTCAGATAAAACAACAGCAGTTTCTGGGGGTGTTTGGTACCCTCGGCCATAACCTCAAACCTGTCAGGAGCTTTGGAAAAAGTATAACAGGCGAAAGATAACATGCCGCCCAAACCGACATTGTAAGATTTTGCAGCCCTTCGGAGGTCGCATCGGCTGCCAGTGAATCCAGCGCTTCCTCTCCCGCGTATCACCTATACTGTTGTCATCGGGAGGCTATTCGATGAAACGCGCCTTTGCACTAATATCGGTATTCCTGTTCTTCGCCGTCTTGGCCGTGGGTGGTCATGCCGACGACGACAATATCGATGACGCCATCCAGAACACGATCCTGTCGCAGATTGAAGCCTTCGCCAATGACGACAGGCAAGCTGCCTGGGACCATGCCTCGGAAGGCATCAAGCAGCAATCCGGCTCGATAGAGTCGTTCTACGATATGGTGAAGCTATCCTATGCGCCCGTCCACCGGGCCTCGTCCATTGAGTTCATGGAGCGCATACCCCACCCCGGTTTCCAGATTCAGGTGGTACGGTTGTTGGGGCCGGAGGGCAAACGCTGGATCGCCCACTACCATATGGTCAAGAATGGTGATGACTGGAAAATCGGCGGCGTCGGACTCAAAGAGGGACCAAGCTCTATATAGCCGATGACCGGCTATAGGTTTCTGACGCCTATGTCATTCAGCTTTGTCCGTCCGTAAGATACAGTCCATGAACCTGATTGCCGGCAGAGCCTGAACACCACCTATGAAGAACCTGACCTTCTCCTCTCATTACGCCAGGGCCGTTCTTTATGGCCTGGAGAAGGCCGGTGGCTATTCCGACGAACTGCTTCGCAATAATGGCATCGACCCAGAGTTCATCCACTCGCCACGGGCACGGGTGCCCACGGAACAGTTTATCCGCCTGTTCCGGCTGGTGTGGGGCAAACTGGATGACGAGTTCATGGGCCGTACCACACAGCCCTGCCGCGTGGGGCACTTTCACCTGATGGGATCGTTGGTGGTACACAGCAGCAACCTGGAAGAGGTGATCCGCCAGAGCATTCGCTGCTACCGGCTGTTCTCCGATGACATGGTGATTGAGCTTGACACCCGCGGCGATGAAGTGGAGCTGAGCATCACCCACCGCCATCCGGAACTGGACCCGGACAACTTCCTGGTGGAATGGCTACTGATGGTGTGGCACCGATTAATCGGCTGGCTGATCGGACGCAAGATCGTACTCAGCCACGCCACCTTCCAGCATGATTTGCCCGGACACTTTGACGAGTACCGGTTTGTTTTCCCCTGCCAGTGTTTCTTTAACCGCGACCGCAACAGCCTGTTTTTCAGCCACAATTATCTGGACATGCCGGTGACGCGAACACCGGAGGAACTGGATGGTTTTATTGAGAAGTCGCCGCGCAACCTGCTGATCTGGACCGATGAGGACGACAGCCTGACAACCCAGGTTCGGCAGATTCTGGAAAACGTGGACGATGATCGCCTGCCCACGCTGGAACAGATCGCCGGGCAGCTGCATATGACCGCCTACACCCTGTCGCGCAAACTGAAGGCGGAGGGCAGTTCCTACCAGAAGATCAAGGACAACCTGCGGCGGGACCAGGCCGTGATTATGCTCACGCGGCAGAACCTGACGGTGTCGGAGATCTCATCACAGCTGGGATTTACCGAGCCCGGCGCTTTTTCCCGTGCCTTCAAGCACTGGACCGGGCTCAGCCCACTGGCCTACCGCAAGCAGGACCAGTAGTTCTTCTTTCTCCGCTTACAGCAGTTCGATCGCGACAGCGGTACCTTCCCCGCCCCCGATACACAGGGACGCCACACCGCGCTTGAGACCACGCTGCTTCAGGGCGTTGATCAGGGTGACCATGATCCGCGACCCTGAGGAGCCGATGGGGTGACCCAGGGCGCAGGCGCCGCCATGGACGTTGACCTTGTCGGCATCGAGCCCAAGCTCATTGATGGCGGCCAGGGTAACCACGGCAAACGCTTCGTTGATTTCGAACAGGTCGACGTCGTCGCGGTTCCAGCCGGCTTTCTTCAGTACCTTTTCGATGGCACCGATGGGCGCAAGGGTGAACTCGGCCGGCAGGCGGGCATGTGTCGCGTGGGCGACGATGCGGGCCTGGGGAGTGAGGCCGCGCTTTTCGGCTTCTTCGCGGGTGGCCAGTACCATCGCGGAGGCGCCGTCGCTGATGGAGCTGGCGTTGGCGGCGGTGACAGAGCCGTCTTTGGCAAAGGCCGGTTTGAGGTGGGGAATTTTCTCGGGTTTGGCTTTGCCGGGCTGTTCGTCGGTATCCACCACGGTGTCGCCGCCACGGCCGGAGACGGTCACGGGGGTGATTTCGTCGGAGAATCCGCCGTTCTTGATGGCCGACAGGGAGCGCTCGAGGGAGGCGATGGCGAAGTTGTCCATGGCCTCGCGGCTGATGTCGTATTTGTCGGCGGTGCGCTGGGCGAAAACGCCCATGAGGCCGCCTTCGTAGGCGTCTTCAAGGCCGTCGAGGAACATGGAATCCATGACCTGCCCGTGGCCCATGCGCATGCCGGCTCGGGCTTTTGGCAGCAGGTAAGGTGCCTGGCTCATATTTTCCATGCCGCCGGCGATCATGATGCTGTTGGTGCCGGCTTTGATCTGGTCGTGGGCCATGATGACGGCTTGCATGCCGGAGCCGCACATTTTGTTGACGGTGGTGCAGCCGCTGGAGTCGGGGATGCCGGAGGCGCGGGAGGCCTGGCGTGCGGGTGCCTGGCCGAGGCCACCGGGCAGTACGCAGCCCATGATGACTTCCTGGATGTCGGCGGGTTGCAGGCCGCTTCTTTCGATGGCGGCCTTGATGGAGATGGCGCCGAGATCCGGGGAACGCACGGAGCTGAGATCGCCCATCATGCCGCCCATGGGAGTTCTTGCTGATCCTGCGATGACTACATCGTTGCTATTCATGTCTTCAATCCTCTGATTAAGCCTTACCTAAAACCGACCGTGCGATGATTTCTTTCATCACTTCCGAAGTGCCGCCGTAAATTCTCTGCACTCTGGCGTCGATAAACGCTCTCGAAATCGGGTACTCGCTGGTGTAACCGTAACCGCCGAACAACTGCAAACAACCGTCGGCCACCCGGCACTGCATTTCCGTGGCGCTGTACTTGGCCATGGAAGCTGTGGGCGCGTCGAGTTCGCCTTTTTCGTACAACGCAATGCACTCGTCGACGAAGGCGCGGTTAACGCGGCAGTCGGTTTCCATGCGGGCGATTTCGAAGCGGGTGTTTTGCAGTTGGGCCAGCTTTTGGCCGAACAGTTCCCGTTCCTGGGCGTAGTTGATGGTCAGGTCCAGGGCGCCGCGTGCTGCGGCAACACCGAGGGCGCCGATGACGAGGCGCTCGCGGGGAAGTTCGCGCATCAGGTACATGAAGCCCTGGCCTTCTTCGCCCAGCAGCGCGGAGGCGGGGATGCGCATGTCGGAGAAGAAGAGTTCCGAGGTGTCGCCGGAGTGCTGGCCGATTTTGTCGAGGTTGCGGCCTTTGCTGTAACCGGGCAACGAGGTGTCGACCAGGAACAGGCTGATGCCACGTGCGCCGGCCTTGGGGTCGGTTTTGGCGGCAACGATGACCATGTCGGCGTGTTGGCCGTTGGTGATGAAGGTTTTGGAGCCGTTGAGGATGTAGTCGTCCCCGTCTTTCACCGCGCTGGTGCGGATGGCCTGGAGATCGCTGCCGGCGCCGGGTTCGGTCATGGCGATGGCGCCCACCGCTTCGCCGGAGACCATTTTCGGCAACCAGTACTGGCGCTGTTCTTCGTTGCCGATATGGCTGAGGTACGGGGCGACGATGTCGGAGTGCACCATGACGTTGGTGGACAGGGCGCCGAAGCCCATGCGGGCCATTTCTTCGCCCACGACGACGGAGTACAGGAAGGGCGCACCGCAGCCGCCCCAATCTTCAGGTACGTCCACGCACAGCATGCCGGCGTTGCCCAGGGTGTTCCAGAGTTCCCGGGGCACGATGCCGGAGTGTTCCCATTCTTCGTAGTGGGGGGTTACTTCGGTTTCCAGGGCCTTGATGACGGACTCCCGGAACATGTCGAGTTCTTCTTTATCAACAGCGCTGGTCATGGGTGTCTCCCGTCGGTGATTAGTGTGGCCTTGATTGGATAACGGTCAGTCTGTCGCAGTCACGGTCTGAGCGCCATGACATAACCGGGCAGGAAATTTGATAAAAAATAGCACCCCGGGGCTGCATCGCTGGCAGCTCCGGGGTTTATAACGCGCGGTCAGAGGTTTTTGGCGTCGTCCCGCAGCACGAACTTCTGGATCTTGCCGGTGGAGGTTTTCGGCAGTTCGCTGAACACAATGGTCTTGGGCACTTTGAACTTCGCCAGTCGCTCCCGGCAGAAGGCGATGATGTCGTCTTCGCTGACGTCCCCTGCTTCGGGCTTGAGGGTGACGAAGGCGCAGGGTGTTTCGCCCCACTTTTCGTCCGGCCTTGCCACCACGGCGGCCTCGAGGATGTCGGGATGGCGGTAGAGTATGTCCTCCACCTCAATGGTGGAGATGTTCTCGCCGCCGGAAATGATGATGTCTTTCAGGCGGTCCTTGATCTCCGCGTAGCCATCCTCATGCCAGACGGCCAGGTCCCCGGTGTGGAACCAGCCGCCGCGGAATGCCTCTTCGGTGGCTTTGGGGTTTTTCAGGTAACCCTTCATTACTGTGTTGCCGCGCAGGAAAATCTCGCCAATGGTGGTGCCGTCTTTCGGCACTGCTTCCATGGTTTCCGGGTCACCCACCATCATGCCGGCCAGGGTATGGTAGCGAACGCCCTGCCGTGCCTTGATTCTGGCCCGGTCTTCCACCGGCAGGTCATCCCATTCGGATTTCCAGGCGCATACCGTGACCGGTCCGTACACCTCGGTAAGCCCGTAAACGTGGGTCACGCGAAAGCCCATGTTTTCGATGGCTTCGATGACTTTTGCCGGGGGTGCCGCACCTGCGGTCATTGCCTGAACCGTATGGCTGAAGCTGGATTTTGCGGCGTCCGAAGCGCCCAGCAAGGTGTTCAATACAATAGGCGCACCGCACATGTGGCTGACTTTGTGTTCGCTGATCAGCTGCAGGATTTTCTCCGGCTCTACCTTACGCAGGCACACATGGGTACCCGCAAAGGCGGTGATGGTCCAGGGGAAACACCAGCCATTGCAGTGGAACATCGGCAGTGTCCACAGGTACACCGGATGCATACCCATGGACCACACCGCCTGGTTGCCCATGGCGTTCTCATAGGCACCGCGATGGTGATACACCACGCCTTTCGGGTTACCAGTGGTGCCGGAGGTATAGCACAGCGAAATCGCATCCCACTCATCCGCCGGCATTTGCCAGTCAAAGGCCGGGTCGCCGCTGGCCACGAAAGCGTCGTAATCCAGATCGCTCACCTGGGTTCCGGCACCACTGAATTCGGGGTCGTTGACGTCAATCACCTGTGGCGGGTTGTCGAGCATGCCGACGGCTTCGTTGATGACGTCGCCAAACTCCCGATCGGCAATCAGCACTTTCGCCTCGCCGTGCTCCAGCATGAAGGCGATGGCTTTGGCATCCAGGCGGGTGTTCAGGGCATTGAGTACTGCCCCCAACATGGGGATGCCAAAATGACACTCCAGCATGGGCGGAATGTTTGGCAGCATGGCCGCCACGGTGTCGCCCTTGCCGACACCTTTGTCAGCCAGCGCGGACGCCAGGCGGCGACAACGCTCGTAGGTCTGCTGCCAGTTGCGGCGTGTGGCACCATGAATCACCGCCGGGTATTCCGGGTACACGCTGGCCGTGCGGGCCAGGAAATCCAGCGGTGTCAGTGTGGCGTTATTGGCGTCGGTTGGCTCTAATCCCTTGTCGAAGATGGAGTTCATACTGGTCTCCTGGTGTTGTTATCCAACACCTGACTATAGGGCACAGCCGACGTTTCAGCGAGCCCCCGCAGCCGTTCGACGGGTATCCGGCTGATCCAGCCGCGCCATTTCCGCCAGCAGCTCCGAGGTCTTTTCCTTCATCAGGGCAATGTCCCCTCGTGACTCCACATTCAGCCGCACCAGCGGCTCCGTGTTCGACATCCGGAGATTGAACCGCCAGCGTTCAAACTCAACACTCAGGCCATCAACGTGTCCCACAGATACCGCATCGGCACCATAGATCTCCTCGATCACCGCAAGCAACCGGGCCGGATCATCCACCGTGCGGTTAATCTCCCCACTGGCGGGGAAAGCGTCAATGCGGGCGTCGATCAGCGACGATAACGGCTGCCCAGTCTGGCACAGGCGTTCGGCAACCAGCAGCCATGGAATCATGCCGCTGTCGCAGTAGGCGAAGTCCCGGAAGTAGTGGTGGGCACTCATTTCACCCCCATACAGGGCATCTTCCTCGCGCATGCGCTGTTTGATGAACGCGTGTCCGGTTTTGCTTTCGATAGGTGTTCCGCCAGCCTTTCGAACCAACTCCTGGGTGTTCCAGGTCAGCCGCGGGTCGTGAATGATCTTGCCGCCGTCTACCTTCTGCAGGAACTGGTCCGCCAACAGGCCCACGATGTAATAGCCTTCGATAAACCGGCCATTTTCGTCAAAGAAAAAACAGCGGTCGTAGTCGCCGTCCCAGGCGATCCCCATGTCGGCCCCTTCGCGCAGAACCGCCTCAGCCGTTACCGCCCGGTTTTCCTCCAGCAGGGGATTGGGAACCCCGTTCGGGAAGTGCCCGTCGGGTTCGTGATGCAGTTGTACGAAATCAAAGGGCAGCCATCGTGACAACGCGTCGATGACCGGGCCCGCACCGCCATTGCCCGCGTTAACCACCACCTTCAGAGGACCAATCGTGGTGCCGTCGATGTATCCCAGCAAGTGATGGATATAGTCGGCCTCCACTGACAGGCTTTCCAGGCGCCCGGGGATGGCGGCATCCATAAACGGCTGGGAGACTCTGTCACGGATGGTGTTCAGGCCGTTATCCGAGCTGATGGGGCGCGATTCGCGGCCAACCAGCTTCATACCATTGTGATCCTTGGGGTTGTGGCTGGCCGTCACCATAATGCCGCCATCCATACTGTAATGACTGGTGGCAAAGTAGATCTGCTCGGTACCGCAAAGACCGATGTCATAGACATCTGCCCCCGCCGCCCTGAGCCCGATGGTCAACGCTTCTGCAATCTCCGGGCTCGATAACCGGATGTCATACCCCACCACAACCCGGCGGGCACTTGTCAGCTCCACGTAAGCACGCCCGATTCGCTCTGCCAGTTCAGGATTCAACTGGTCGGGAACCCGGCCGCGCAGGTCATAAGCCTTAAAACAGGACACGTCCATAGCTGTTTCTCCGTCTAACCTTCGATCAATGGCGCGGCCCACCCTGCTGCCCCTGGCGGTTTTGCAAAGCGGGCCGCGTTGGCCCTATACCTTTTCCGACATCACCGGAATCTGCTCTTCCTCCACGTCCGGGGTGGGCGCCGCGCGACCGTACCGGTCGTCCAGGCGTTCAATGTCATCCTCGCCAAGGTAGGCGCCGGACTGGACTTCAATCAGCTCCAGGGGAATGCGGCCGGGATTGAACAGCCGGTGTACCGCGCCGATCGGTATGTAGGTGGACTGGTTCTCGGACAGCAGGAACGTTTCCTCGTCACGGGTCACTTCGGCAGTACCCTTGACGATGATCCAGTGCTCAGCCCGGTGATGGTGCTTCTGCAACGACAGCTTCTCGCCCGGCTTGACGCTTATGCGCTTCACCTGAAAACGGTTGCCCATGTCGATGCTGTCGTAGCTGCCCCACGGGCGATACACCTGCCTGTGCGTGCGGGTTTCCGAGCGCTGGTCACCGTTCAGCCGCTTCACCAGTTTCTTGACGTCCTGCACCTTGTCCTTGTGGGCAACCATCAACGCATCTTTGGTGTCGACCACCACCAGGTCTTTCACGCCCAACATGGCCACCAGCTTGTCCGAGGTGTACACCAGGCAGTTGTTACTGTCTTCCAGGCAGGCATCACCCAGGATGGCATTGGCGTTCTCGTCCTTGTCGGTCACATCCCAGATCGTGGACCAGGAGCCAACGTCGCTCCAGCCTGCATCCATCGGCACCAACAAGGCTTTCGATGTTTTCTCCATCACTGCGTAGTCAATGGAATCGTCCGGGCAATGCTCGAATATCTCGGCGGGAATACGGGTGAAATCCATGTCGCGCTCGAGGCTTCGGGCGGCCAGAAGACAGGTGTCGTAAATGTCCGGGCTGTGTTTCTTCAGCTCCGCCAGGTAGCTGTCGGCCCGGAACATGAACATGCCGCTGTTCCAGTAGTAACCACCGGCAGACAGCAGCGCGGCGGCTTTTTCGGCGTCCGGCTTCTCGATAAAGCGGGACACCGGCCGGGCAGCGCCGGGCGCCTCTCCGGACTGGCCGGCAGCGATATAGCCGTAGCCAGTCTCCGGCCGGGTTGGCGTAATACCAAACAGCACCAACCCTCCGGACCTGGCGGCTTCCTGCCCCTGGGCAACAGCCCGCTGGAACGCCTCGACATTTTCAATGGCATGATCCGCGGGCAACACCAGCATGATGGCTTTGGGATCTTTTCGCGCCACTTCGATAGCGGCCATCGCGACCGCCGGGGCGGTGTTGCGGCCAAACGGCTCCAGCAGTATCGACAACGGTTGACGGCCTATGGCCTCCAACTGCTCTTTGACAATAAAGCGGTGCTCATCGTTGGCCACCACAACCGGCGACTCGGCGTCGTCGACCGGCAGCCGGCACAGAGTTTCCTGCAACATACTTTGTTCCCCCACCAATGGGAGGAACTGCTTGGGATAGGCCTGGCGCGAGAGGGGCCAAAGCCGTGAACCGTTACCACCTGAGAGTATGACTGGAATCATCGTTCTGCTCCTTTGCTCTACAAAGACGTACCACAGGGACGTCCGTTGGCGTATTAATCTGGACCCTTGAACCAGGGCCCGTTAGAACCGTTTACTTAGGGTGATGTTGCTGGGTGGATCCGGCTGCGCGCCCTCGGGCCACAGCGGGTTAATGCCGTACAGATAGGAAATATCGCCACCCAGACGGGTGGATTTCATCGGCCGAAGTTCATCCAGAAAGGCGGGCATTCCCTCAACAGGTCCCCAGGCGGCCTGCCAGGGTTCCATCCAGGCCAGGGACCAGGCCTTATAAAGCCCGTCGACAATCTGCTCGTCTCCGGTGATGTCTTCAATTCGTTCCGGATCATCCAGCCCCGCGACGACATTTCCGGCCATTTTCGTAAACTGATCCTGGTAACGCTCATAAACAGAGTTGCCATTGACCTCGGCAAACAGCGCGATCATGGTCAGGGGCTGCATGGCGTAGTTCATGTATTCCAAGGCCCGGGTTTCCCGGCTGAGTTCCTTGGGCAGGTAACCGTCCTCATTGATCTGCCCCATGGCTTCATCGAACTTGGCCAGCGACCAGTTCCAGTCGTCGCAGTCCTGGGTTGCCACCGATGCCGACATCACGGCCCAGGCGGCCCAGTAATCATGGTTGTTGACCTTCTTGGCTTTTCGATCCGTGTAGTAATCGCGGACCCCATCACTCAAGCGCAGAAACCAGTCTTCAATTCGGCGCGCCCGCTCCAGATCCATGGCGGCCTCCGGCGCCGACGTCCACATCCTGAGATAGGCGTTCGCAGCGGCTGCCAGTGCCCATTTGCGTACCGCCTGACCGACGTGATTGATGTCATCCGTCAACAGGGCATCCGATGACGCCCACGCGTCGAGGTTGTCCAATACGCAATCCAGCGCTTCGGGGCCATCGCCATCAACCTGGTAGTCATCGGCGGCAGCGATAACAGCCTTCTCGAAATCACGCACGTTGCTGGTGGCCTTCTTGTACTCTTCATAGGCCTGCTTGTTCAGATTGTTGCGAGCGCTGTCACTGCCCTTGTACTTACTGGTCAGCGACAGCGAGCCGACGTGCGGCTCCACCCGCTCGCAGTCGTAGTCACCGCCATCCTTGTCTTCCGGCGTCTGGTAATAGCCCACCGGAGCACGCAGTTGTCCGTTCAGGCACTGCCCGGCGTGAACGCTACTCACACCAAAGACGGCGGTTATCGCCGCAGACAGCAGCACCCGGCCCCATTGTCGATGTTCAGAGCGTTGTTGGATTCGCATAACCATCCTCTCTATGCGTTGGATGAATGTGCGTCAGATGTCCTGACGGCGACAGATTTTCGTGGTTACCGTTAAGCCTTCCGAGACCTGCTCCGGTTTCAGCGCGAGGTCCAGCGACATGAACATTTCATCGTTCCAGTTCGGCCCTTCCGGGAGCTCGAAGACAAACCGGCCAGGGGTCTCAACCCGATCGCCGTACTCCATATCCACGCGGTCCTTGCGCCCGAACACGTACCAGATGAAGGCATCAACCTCTTTCACCCCCGGGTCACTGAACTGCAGGTCGACGACGTATTCGTTGCTCGGCATTTCGATGAACTGCCCGCCGCCGTTATAGAGCACTTCGGTGGTGCCGGCCTTGACCGGCGTGGTTTTCTGCAGCACCGGCTCCTGGCTCTCACAGGCACCACTGATCATCGGTGTGACCTGCCGATAGAACTCCGCACTGTCGAGGTTGTGGTAACCGGGCACCTCCCAGATCATGATCTTGGGTGGCGACTCCCGGAAGTTGTCGGAAAGCAGGTATTCGAACATGGAGCCGTCGTAGCTACCGCCGGCAACCGCCACGTTGAGCACCTCGACACCCAGAAACTCCTGCAGCGCCCCGACAAAGTTGTAGTCCTGGGCACCCTTACTGTTACTGGTGCCCACCAGGGTGATGGGGGGCAAGTCCTGGTCGCCAAACAGGGCGCTGGCTTCAGCGGATTGGCCGGTACCGGAGGACTCGGTGCGAAACTCGTCCACGTACTGCGAGCCGTACTCGAAACCGCATATCCGTTTAACCGCGTCCTGAAGCGACCCGTCCTTTCGGATCAACCCGGACCGACGAGTCACGAATTCCTGCTGCGACAGCGACTGATAGGCCGGCATGTCCTTGATTCGCTCCGCCACGACCTCTGCGGTCCGCCGGGCACCATAAGGTGTCCAGTGGTGATCCCGCTTAAAGAAGAAGGCGTCTTCACGTGTCTCTTCGTCCAGAAGGGGCGTCAGGTCTGGAACCACCAGCCCTGCCTGGCGAAAACGCATCAACGCGTCAGCGTAATTTTTACGGGCCACGTTCCAGCTGAACGGCACCGGCGATGTCGCGGGCAGATGATTGGGATGAACCAGGCCTTTTGTCGGCTGGAACACCATCACCAATTCGGTACCGGTGGTTTGCTTCAGGTGCCTGGCAAAGCGCTTCAGGTGTTTCAGGCCTTCCAGGTTCGGCCCGAACTGCTCAACCAGTTCCGCTTCCGAACGGAACAGCCAGCCGTCTTTGCCCTGAACCAGCATCTTGAAGTTCTTCAGATAACCGGTGTCGTAGCTGGATGGGTATGCCGTGAGTGGGCACAGGTCACAACAGCGTTCGATGTTGTACTCGGGCAGTTCGGCGGCGCTGGCCTTTACACCCGCGACGCTGAGCAGCCCGAGCGCAACCAGCGCCCATAATCCACGGCCTCTGAACACCTGCTTCATACCGATGTATCCACTCGGTTTTCAGCGACAACCAGCCTCGGCTCGCCACCAACGTCGATGGCAAATACGCTGAATACCTTGCCGCGCTGCAGATTGACTTCACTGGTGGTTGCCAGCGCCTTGTTGCTTTGGAAAGCGCCCAGCGCAATGCTGACGGCGTTGATTTCGCGATTGGCCACATCAAGGGAGCCCACTGCATCAATCACGGCTACCTTGCCGTCGGACGTTTTCAGAGTGACCCCGCTATTGCTGGTCAGGTTGTAGAATGAAAGCAGTGCCTTGCGAGGGTTGTCGAAGGCGACATCCTTCATCACTTTCATCTCACCGGAATCCAGTACAACCACGGTGTAGAACTCGTTCTTTTTCATGTTGACGGACGTCTTCTGACCGGCAACGTCCACCTGATAGTTACCCTCAGAGAGGTAAATGTAGGGGCTCGCCTCCAACGGCGATACTTCCTTGATCACCTTGTCGCCCACAGAGGCGCGAGCGATGGCGCCGCTGGCATCCGCGTTCACCACGCGAATGAAGGCCGCCCCGTCCGGCGCCTCCGCGGCATAAAGCGCGTCCTCGCCGGCCTGGGCCATGTTCATGGAGACCAGCAAACTGCTGATCAGGGCAAAAAAAGCGGTATGCATCAGTGCTCTCATTTTCATCATCCTCAGGGGTTGGTTTCAGAACGGCTATCCGCTTGCGCGGTCAGCGTGTTATCAGCCCGGCGGAACCAAGCCTGGGCCTGTTCGGACTCCAGTGGCTGTGCCAGGTAACGCTCGGGAAATTCCCAGATCACCAATTGCGGCGGTTGATCCCGGAAATCGGAAGAGTTCAGGTAATCGATCATTGGTACGATAGGGCCGTCGCCTTCTTCGGCCACGTTGATCAGGTCCTGCCCCAGGTGCTTTCGCAAGGCGCCGGGGAAATCCCACTGTTCATTGGCGCTGTAACTTGTGCCAACCAGAACGGTGTTGGTGACGTCATCGCCAAACAGGGCGCTGGCGTTCGCATGGCCGTCGTTCTGGGCGCGCGTCGTTCTCGGTTCCAGTTGGTCAGGTGCAGGACCGAAGTCGGTAAACGCTGGCTCCACTGGAATGTAATTGAGCAGGTCACCACGGTGCTGGACCGGTTGGCCAATGGATGTCACAAAGCTCTGCTCGCCCCAGGACAGGCCATTGAAGCGATCGCGGATGAACTCGGCAGCGCCTTTCGCGTAGAGGTTTGCGCCGTTCGGCGACCAGTGGGTGTCAGTTCTCAGGAACACCGATTCTCCATGACGTGTCGCCTGCTCCAACAACGGTTTCAGCTCCGGCGCGGGAATGCCCGCTGTCGCCAGTGACTGCTGGAACCGGTCGTACAGTGACATCATCGTCGGTTCGGGCTTCGTACTGCCCAGCATGTCCGAATGGATTCGGGCCTTGGCGGGCACCACCAGCACAACCAGCGGAACGCCCTCGGCCAACAGATAGTCGGCGACGCGCTGTACACGACTCAGGTTGCGATCGACCACCTCGCCGTCACGGCTGGCCGGGTAGATTTCCTCATCGGTAAACAGCCACTCGTCTTGTCCCACGACAACGCCTTTCCGGCCCTCGTCAAAGAGCGTGTAGTTGATCGCGGCCCAGAGATTGGTTCCCAGATCCTTCGCCGGGAACTGATCGTCGTAATGGCTCTCCAGGTTGCGGGCCAACTCACCGTTGACCGGGCTCAGCCCCGTTTCAGCCTGATAGCCCAGCAAGGGCCGCAAGGACAGCACACCCAGCCCCAGAACCAGCGCGATGAAGAGAACAGCTGTGATTCGTGCAGACGTTTTAGTCATCAAATCCACCCTCAGAACTGGAAGTACAGGAACGGTGAGAAACTCTCAGCGGACAGTTTCAACACGGCGAGCGCAAACACCGGAACCAGCAACGGCGCAGCGGCGGACCGCCAGCCGGACAGGATGGGGCCAACGTCGCGATGCCCGAGCCGATCCTTCAGCCCCATCATCGCGATCACTGCGAAAGCCACGACCAGGATCGCCAGGTTCAGGTCCCGGATGCCCTGGACAAAGACATCACTCAGGCCGGCACCGTCGAAGCTGAACATGGCACCGTAGAAGCCGAAGGCCTCGGTGAGTGTGCTGGCCCTGAAGGTGACCCAACCGAGCATCACGAACAGGAAGGTCAGCGCCCACCGGAAGAACCGGAATCCGGACGGACTGCCCGACACACCCAGCGCCCTTTCCACCGACAACAACAGACCGTGCCAGGCACCCCACAACAGGAACGTCCAGTTGGCGCCATGCCAGAGGCCGCCGAGCAACATGGTGAGTAGCAGGTTGCGATAAGTTTTGACGGTACTGTTGCGGTTGCCGCCCAGGGGGATGTACAGGTAATCCCGCAGCCAGGTGGACAGGCTGATATGCCAACGACGCCAGAACTCGGTAATGCTCTGGCTGATGTAGGGCTGGTTGAAGTTCTCATTAAACCGGAAGCCCATCATCAGACCCAGGCCGATGGCCATATCGGAGTAGCCGGAAAAGTCGAAGTACAACTGCGCGGTGTACGCCAGGATGCCCAGCCAGGCATCCGCCGTACTGGGGTCAGACAACGCAAAGGCACTGTCCGCCAGCGGCGCTATCGAGTCGGCGATAAAGACTTTCTTGATGAAGCCCTGCATGAACCTGAACGCGCCCTCACCGAACTTTTCCATGGTATGGGTGCGGTAGGTGAACTGATCCGCCAGGTCCTTGTAACGCAGCACCGGCCCGGCAATAAGCTGGGGGAACAACGCAATGAAAGCCGCGAAATCAATAAACCGCCGGGTCGGTTCCGTATCCCCTCGATAGACATCCACCACGTAGGAAATGGCCTGGAAGATGTAGAAGGAAATGCCGATGGGCAGGATGATATTCGCCAGTTCCAGCGGCTGACTGCCGGCGCTGACCAGCAGGTTGTTCAGGCTGTCGACACCAAAGTTGGCGTACTTGAAGTAGCCGAGCGTCGCCAGGTCACCACCAACACCGATGGCAACCCACTTGCGGGCACTCGCGGTGCCAACACCGGCGCGGTGTATTGCCAGGCCGATGAAATAGTTCCAGAAGGTCACGGCCACGAACAGCAACAGGAAATCCACCCGCCACCAAGCATAGAAGGCGTAGCTGCCGATCAGGATAACCAGTGAGCGGTGCCTGAACGGTGTCAGGTAATACAGCCCCAGGAAGGCGGGCAGGAACAGAAACAGGAAGATATTGGATGAAAAAACCATGTCAGTTCTCCGCCTGCGTAACCTGGCCCGACACCACAGCCGTGGGCTCTATGAATACTGCACGCCCCTGGTTCCGTAGTGCGTCAAATATCTGCATCTGGTATTTGCCAAGCACACCCTCGAAGTGGATCCCCACGTCTGACCTGGGGAATCGCATTCCAACGTCATAAATTGCGATGTAAGCAGGGTTGTCGGTCGACAGGGGGCCGCTGGCGTTGGAGGCTAGTTCGCCGCCCACCACGTTCATCGACACCTCGTAGGAGTAGAAGTCTTCTTTGAAATTACGGTCGGTGGCGGACAGGTCTTTCAACTGACCATAAATACCCCAGGTGCCGTTGAGCACCGCAACGTTGTGGTAGACATTCACATTGCTGCTGTTTCTGACCCGGATGCCATTGCGCAAATTGTTCATCAACCGGTTGCCCCAGAGCAGGTTGTCCGGCGACTCGTAGAGCCCGATACCGTCACCCTGGTTGTCATAGGAAACGTTATTGGCCACCACGTTGTTGGAGCTCTGACGGTCCAGAACGATGCCGGATAGCCCGTTGTCGTAGCTACGGTTGCCAACAATCCAGCTGTTATTTACCTCGCGGGAGATGATGATGCCGTGCTTCTCACGGGTGCCATAAACCTCGTTGTTGGCAATCAGCAGTCGGCTGGAGTAGTCATGGGGGTCGATGCCATACACGATGTTGTCTCGGTAGACGTTATCGACGATGGCAACGTCTTCCGCCTCATAGCAGTAAAACCCGTAGTAGAGATCCTCGAAGGTGGATTCCACCAGCCAGGCATGGGGCGCGCTGCGCTGCAGACGGGCGTTGTCGTACTCAGAGTACTGGGCCACGGTAAACCCATAGGATTTACTCTGGAGATAACCCAGATTTGCCATGGTGGTGCCGAGAATAAAGTTCTCGCTACCGCCCCAGCCCACATAGAACGGGCGGAAGTTGCCTTTCTTCTGGAACGTGGCCGGGCCATTGGCCTCCTCGCGCCACCCAATAATCTTGCTGTCAATGGCAAACAACCAGCCGTCGTTGGCAATAAACGAACCACGCTCCTCCGACAGCCGCAGAGTCTCGTCGCGCAGAACCAGGGTGGCCTCTTGTTTGACCGCCAGCGGCAAACGAATGATGTAAGTACCATCGCCGACCTGTTCCATGTAGCGACGATCATTCACCTGCCGATAGACATCCTCCAGCGTCACCTTCCCGCTGTTAACCATAATCGCCTGGGGGTGTGAAAACTGACGGATCACCCACTCGCGCGCCCGCCCTTCGTCCACGAAATCCCCCAGTGCACTGACCCCGCCCATACGTTCCACCGTTACATTCGGCGCGGAATCCTGCCGACCGGCAAGCTTTGCCTCGATGGCGTCACGGCTATAGCCGGACACATCAGGGACCTCAGGCTCAGGCAAATACAGCTCCTCGCCAGACTTTATCTCGATGCCATAGTCTTCCTCCAAGGGCGCAATCGCCGGCGGCGCATTTACCACATTGCCATCGTCGGCGCTGGCTGCAGCCAACGCATTCAGCGGCAATATGAGCACCGTGGTAAGAAGGCAAAAAGCCCATCGGGTTTCCAGGATTTTCATGAGTTCTCCTCAGAACCGCTTCGACACGTCTACAACTACCCGATGCCTGGCGTCATCTGCGTCCTCGCCGTAGGCATCCCCTGGCATGAAAACGCCACCACGCAAACGGACATCAAACGCCGCCCAGGAGGTTGAAGCGCTATCGCCGTAGTAGCCCAATACCAGATCCACAGATTGGCCCAGGTCATCACTGCTGCCGGTAAAGCCTGGCTCGACCAGGTCGGAACGCACGGCGCCGTTCTCATCACTCAGCCAGTAACGGTGGTACAGCAGGTTGGCGTCCCAGGTATCGCGGTCAGACAATGCGGTGTAGAAGGTCAAGACCCGGATATTGCTCCACTCCGGTTGAATGGCTTCACCAAACCGCGGCACCTGGGAGCGGGTTCCCGTAAACCTTGAGCGGTTGCTTTCCAGGCTGGTTTGCTGAAAGGCATCACTTTCGCCAGGCTCACCACCACCGGACGCAACGGCACCGTGAGCGCCGACAACCCAGCGGGGCGTATCCAGCAATTGGGCACGCGCGCCCAGGTCTGCCGCCCAACCGGAGACATCGCGTTCACGATCGCTGAAGCCATTGGGCGCACTGGGGTCTGTGCCGACCACAGTGTCCGTACCATTCACTGCCGCAACCGACGCGAAATACTGGAACGTATCGTGGGAGTGCCAATCGAAATAGCTCCGATCCGCCTGGAGGGCCGTCCAGGTCAGCGAGTCCGTGAAACCTTCATCCAGCGTCTGGCCTCGCAATGCGTATTCTTCAGCCTGATCTCCGTAGCCCTGGCCATGGGTCACCAGGAAGCCCAGGTAGTGACCTTTCCGCCACTGCCAGCGTGTATGGGCAAAAAATCGAGCAATGTCCTGCTCTTCGTCCTGGAGTTCGTTGTTGTCAGTCCGCAACTCGGCGAACTTCTGGGCGACACCCACGGTGGTGTCCAGCAGCGACGTGTTGAAGATCCAGCGCGTGAGGGTAATATCGTCGTCCCACCACATACCGCTGTTTTCCTTCAGACGCTCACGGCCAAAGCGAATCGACTCCCCGGGATAGTCGCTCAGGCCGTTGTAATCCAGCCAAGCCTCCCTGAGCGCAAGAAAGCCGTCGGTGGTGGTCGTGCCGCCGATTTCGTCGCTAACATCCACCTGACCGGTTGCGCCAAACGCCTGCAGGCGCAGTTTTGAGCGCCAGTGAGGTGACAATTGCCAGACCCACTCGGGCTTGATGTCGAGGCCAGCTTCGTTGGATTTGGTCTCGCCATTGGAGCCCAGTCCAAGGCGCCGGTCGCCTTCGCTGATAAAACTGAGCTTGGACTTTATGTTCTGTTCAACCAGCCGCGGATAACTCTGGTTCGCCTCGTCTGTAGACTGCGCTACGGCGGGCGTTACGCCGAGTGATGCCAGGCAACTGACAGAGAGTGCGAGGCGAGTTAATCGATAGTTCGTTATAAGCTGCATTGAGCTTATCCTCCTTGTTTTGTGGTCGTTGCCGGGCCTGAAGTGCCTCCGGCGATCATCTGTCGCCGCGCGGCACGTTCCTGCCGGTACAGGGCCTCAGCTCTCTTTTCGGTGTGTTCGGGTAGCGACAGAACCATATCCACCATCAGTTCTTTGGCACGCTCAACGCCGCCCTCCACTGCCAGCAACGCGAAACTCCAGGCATAAACACGGTTCACCTCGATGCCTTTTGCTTCCCAGTAAAGCTCGGCAAGGGCGTAATCCGCCTTTGGAAAGCCTCGGCGTGCCGCCGTCAGAAGATGCTGCTTGGCCTTTTCGGGATCTGGCTCCCCGAGATAGCCACGCTTGTAGATGCGCCCGAGCAGGTATTCCGCCGAGGGGTATTTTTCACGCGCTTCCATGGCGTACTCGATCGCCTTCTTCGGATCGGTCGGCACAATGCGGCCTCGCTCATAGGCCCGGGCCAGTGACAGCGACGCCTTCAGGTCACCATTGGCTCGCGCCTCCCGAAGCATCTCGATAACGACCTCCGGTTCAGCGAGGTAGTTGTTCTCCATGATCAACTTGGCGCGCGCCGTCAGGGCGGGCACGTAGTCGGGCGTCAACATCTGGTAGAGTTCGTTGGTGGCAGCCACCTGTTTTTGCGGGGTTTCGTCGTCCGACAACCACCGCGCGAACAGGTACAGATCGCGATCTTCAATACTGCCCTGCTCCCAGGCCTGCTTGGCCCGGTCAACAAGTGCCTTCAGATCCTCACTCCGGCCATCAACCAGATACACTCTGGCGAGCAGTTGGAAGCATTCGGGCTGGGCCTCGGCAATGGGCGCGCACAGCTCTTCAATTTCATCCGTGTGGCTTTCGAACTGGTCCGTCAGCAGGTAGTAGCGAGCCAGAGCCACGTCACCTTTGGGATCGCCGGCTTCCCGCGCCTGCTGAATCAGCTCAAGCGGTTTGCCGTTGGGGAACTCCCGGGGGAAATGGATGTACAGGTTGATCAACGGGATCAACGCCGTCTTATCACCTTCCGCAAGCGCTTTGCGCAGGTAACGGGCGCCATTGGCCCGCTGCTCCGGGGTTTCCCCTTCCCGCGCATTCATCTTGCCTATCCTGATAGCAGCTCGTTCACTACCCTGCTCCGCGGCCTTCCTGTACCAATCCAGCGCCTTCTGGCGTGCTTCCGGTGTGTCCTGCGCACCATAAAGATCCCCCAGCTCCACCTGGGCGTCCGCCAGGCCAAACTTCGCCAGCTTTTCCAACTGCGCCCGGGCCTCCTGAACGTCACCTTCGGCAGCAGCCTTCTCAGCCCGCTGAATGTCGGGCAGGTTGCCGCAACCAGACAGCACCAGAGTGAACAGACCGGCAATGCACGCTACTCGCTTCATGCTCCGCAACTCCCTCAACCTTCCGAAAACCGTTCAACAACCTTCTGCAGGCTCGGCATCCGGAACTGGTCGACCGTGACACCAATGGGGCGTCCGATTGCTTCAATCGGCAGCGGTTCGGCGGATTCGATAGACGCACTGATTACGTCAACCAGTCCGCCCTGAGCCTGGGAGTTCACATACAGCGACGTAATGTGCCCGGTCTGTTCCTTGCCGTTGGGGAGCCGCAGTATCACCTGCTGCCCTTCTTCGAGCTTTTCACCCTGGTTAAACGGGAAGTTGGCAACAACGTGGGCGGACGAGTCCATCGGCGCCATAACCGCAAGCTGCTCACCCTTGCTCATGTACTGGTCTTCAGCCGGCCTCATGTTCACCACCTTGCAGTCACAGGGGCTGGTGATCGTTCCCCGAACCCGCTGGTCCAACAGCTCTTCGATCTGGCCGACGCTGTAGTTGCCCTCTCCAACCAGGTCATTCACATAAGACATCATGGGCGCGTCAAAAGTAGCGATAGCCTCGCCCGCCTTAACCTCCTGCCCAGGCTTGACCAGCGTTGTGACCTTTGCGTCTTTGGGAATCCGCAGGGGAATCTGCTCCGACGCCACCATGGCGGACTCCGCCTTGGTTACGAAGTAGATGTCCCACAGCTCGGAGACCACAAAGCTGATCGCAAACAGACCTATCAACATCACGATCAGGCTTCCGACCATGGCGCGAAGCTTGCCGAAGAATCCAAGGTCATTGCTGCCCTTGCCTTTGCGGGCCTTGGTGAAGTTTTCGCGGGACAGCGTGTTGAGCACATCGCCGGCGGAAACCACTTCACCGCTGAGGAATGCGGTAATGAGGTATCTCAGGGCGGAAACCTCCCGGGCTCCCAGATCCTGAAACTCACACCCACAGCGATCATTCATCGAATCGAAACTGCGCGGGACAAAGTTCACGTCAATGGCAAGATCAAAGCCGTCAACCTTGAACACCAGGCGACCCTTGTAGACCCGGCCCTGACGAAACGACTCCAGGCCCGTGTTGACACTGAACCCACCGGCCGAAAGATCGGCCACCGGAAAGTTGTGGGTTGAGCCACCAAGGTTTACAAACAGCTTGGCCGGAATTCTTACCCGGGCATACTGTCGCTGTGCCTCGGATTCATGGACAAACTGCGGTTCAATATCTGCCCTACTTGCTGCCATATTCATTGCTTTGATCCTTGTGTGTTGTCCCAACGATGATTGGTGTACATAAGAAAAACTCCCCTTGCGCTATACCAGCTTCATCACCACCGCCAGAAAGACACTGCCTGCGGATATCGTCATCACTCTTGACGACCAACGGTTCATGCGTTGTTGGAAAGACGCGTTGTTCGCGCTGAACCGGGTTTTCTGGCGTGTCCACGACTGTCGGTCGAGCCGGAAAAAGACATAGATTTTCACCAGAGAGCCGAAGATCTGGTTGAAATAGAGAATGCACGGATAGGCTGGCCCGACCGAGTGTCCGGTAGTGATAAGCAGCAACGTCAGCACCAAACGGGTAAGCCCGATCCAAAGCAGGTAGGCCACCAGCACAATACCGGAGTACTTGATGGACGCGACGATAGCCGCAGTCAGCCCCAGGATGCTGGTCCACATTGAAATGCGCTGGTCATAAAGCACGTACCAGGTAAACCATCCAAGGCGCCGGGGGCCAAGCTTGGTAGCCCGTGAATTCTGCCGCAGGGAGTTGCCATACCAGCGAAACATCAGCTGACGGGCAGAACGGATAAAGCTGGGATCAGGTGGATGCTCCACTGTGCGAATCGTGGCGTCCGGCACATAGAAGGTGTCGTACCCCAGGCGCATCATGCTGAACCAGCTGGACTTGTCATCGCCGGTCAGAAAGCGGAATTCGCCCAGCCGCCAGTGCTTCAGGGAGTCATACTCCACGTCGCTGATGAACTCCGGGCGCGTAACCACGCTGGCCCGGAATACCGACATGCGACCGGTGAGCGTCAAAACCCGATACGACAGCCCCATCGAGCACATATTCATGTGGCGCTGGGCGAACCTCAGCTTGTGCCATTCAGACATCAGATAGCTGCCGCGCACCTCGCAAAACTCGTTGGTAGTCAGCGCGCCGATGTTCGGCATCAACCGGAAGTAAGGGGCGGTTTTACGTACCACTCCGGGTTCCAGCACGGTATCGCCGTCCACCACGGCCACCACGGCATTCTCGTCAGGCAGATCCCGTGAAATGGCACGAAAGCCGTACGCCAGACCATCCCGCTTACCGGTCCCCGGAATGCGCACAATCTTGAGCCTGATGTGGCTGGGTGGGTCAAGCTTCCGCCACATTGCCCGCATGAGCATTTCATCGGAAAGCTCCACCACCGATGCCACCACCGTTGTCGGCCAACCACACTCAACCGCTTCGCGGATAATAGAGTTGTAAACCATGGCCGTGGTGTCGGCATCGATACGGAAACTGGTCACCATCAGATAGACATGGGACGGAGCGGCGTCTTCGCCCAACGCCTTTGCCCGGCGCCGAATCTTGGGGAATGCCCATTTAAGGAAATACATCGCACGCAAAAAGTGGATAAACCCAACGGAGTACCGCCAGATACCAATCACCCCGATGACCAGGAGGAAGTGGGCGCCGCCCCTCACCGTATAGGTAGTGGGCAAAGAGATCGCCAACGCCCCGAGTACGGAGAGAAAAAGCAGCCAACCGCCTGTTCTGGACACTATGTTGTCTGAGATATAAGACATGCCGTCCGTTCCTGAAATAACATTCCGTGCGTTTTCTGAGCGTGACGCCCCGCCCCAGCAGGGCACCAGGACGTCACGCATGGGGGTGAAGACTTACCAGCAGATGCCTTCCAGCACCTCGGTACTTGTGGTCTTCATGAAGCCCACAAGGTCAATCACCCGCTTGCCCTCAGGCACTTCCGAAATCACCGTTTCGAACAGCTCGTCGTTGTTGCCGACCACGATCACGTCCGCGTGATCAATCACGCCACGCAGGTCGCTGTGCATCAGGTTCGAGAGGTGCGGAATCTTCTGGTTGATGTATTCACGGTTGGCGCCGTGGGTGCGGGCGTAATCCACATTGCGGTCGAAGATCTGCAGGTCATACCCCTTGCCAATCAGCATCTCGGCCAGCTCCACCAGTGGGCTTTCCCGCAGATCGTCGGTGTTGGACTTGAAGCTCAGGCCGAGCATGCTCACCTTGCGACAGCCGTAGCCGGTGAGGATCTTGAAGGCATGAGCAACCTGCTCATTGTTACTGCTCATGATCGAGCTCAGCAGCGGGTGCTTCACGTCCATCTGATTGGCCCGGTAAGTCAGTGCGCGCACGTCTTTGGGCAGACAGGAACCGCCGAAGGCGAAGCCCGGGCGCATGTAATAGCGGGAAATGTTCAGCTTCTTGTCCTGGCAGACAACGTCCATGACATCGCGGCCGTCCACGCCCATCGACTTGGCAATATTGCCGATCTCGTTGGCGAAGCTGACTTTGGTCGCGTGCCAGATGTTGCAGGTGTACTTGATCATCTCAGCCACTTCGATGGGCTTACGGATGATGGGGGCATCAAGGTCCTGGTATATCCGCGCCAGGAACTCGCCGGAGCGTTCGTCGAGCTCACCAATGACCGTCATCGGAGGGTGGTCATAATCCTTGATCGCCGTGCTTTCCCGCAGGAATTCCGGGTTCACACACACACCGAAATCAACGCCGGCGCGTTTCCCGGACGCTTTCTCCAAAGCCGGGATGACCACCTCACGAACCGTTCCGGGCAGCACCGTGCTACGCACCGCTACCAGGTGCCAGTCACCCTTGTCCTTCAGGGCATTACCGATATCGCTACACACTTTCTCGACAAACTGCAGATCAAGATCGCCATTTGGCTTGCTGGGCGTGCCCACGCAGATCATCGACAGCTCACTCTCCTGAACCGCGATGTGCCCGTCGGTAACGCCGTTGATGAATCCGTTCTCGCGCCCGCTCCGGAGCAGCTCCTCCAGCCCCGGCTCCACAATGGGAGACCTGCCGCTGTTGATCAGATCAATTTTGATGGGCGACACATCCACACCGACCACGTGATGCCCCCGCTGGGCCAGACTGGCGGTACACACCGCCCCGACATAACCCAAACCAAAAATACTGACTCGCATATCCTTTACTCCCCTGACTGTCATCCAGCGACTCCCACCCGGGAGCCGCCATGAATCCAACGACTGACTACTGGTTGACTGATGACACTCAAAAGGCTCGGTACAGCGACCCCGAAATCGGAAAGAGGTTCTTTTTTGAACTTTTCCCCGCGACCGGTGTCTGATTACGAACAGGCACGCTCAACAGAAAACGTTGCCCTGATGCGCCTTTTGAGTATCCAGTTTGAGTTGGGGGAACACGAAGACGGACAAATCACCGGCAAGCGATCTACGTCGTCCACAGCGTTCCAACAGCCAGAAAACTATCGTAACGAAACGTTAAATGCCTGTTACGAAAAGATAATTTCAACTATAGGCAAGGGATACATGTCTTGATTTTTGGTGTGCACAATTGGAATACAGGAAAGACCTAGTCGCCTGACAACGCAGAAGAAATGAAAAAGGAAATCATCAGAGCATGCACCGATAAGGTACATATGAGAGAAAGGAGTGCGCTTTTCTATTTCGTAATCGCAAAAAAATAAAAATCGATATTATAAAATCGAATCAAACGCGATTTTTTCGTATGGAACCCATTTGAATCTTTCGTCGTTATACAGGGTCGTATCGAGAAAAATACCGCTCAAAGACAGTGAAACCCAGCCGATCACCGACTGAGTTCCACAGCTGAACCTCACCAACTCACCAAAGAGACGAGATTCGTGTTAACGCGCTGCTGCTTTATTTAGGCGCCATGCGCAGTGCACAGTCCAGGCGGATAACCTCACCGTTGAGGATCGGGTTGCGCACCATCTGATCCACCAACATGCCAAACTCTTCAGCCTTGCCCAATCGCTTGGGGAAAGGCAGCGTGGCCGCGAGACTGTCCTGCACTTCCTGTGGCATGCCCGCCATCATTGGCGTCATAAAGATTCCCGGAGCAATAGTGTTGACCCGAATACCTTCCCGGGCAAGCTCGCGGGCGGCCTGAAGTGTCAGCGATACCACGCCACCCTTTGACGCACTGTAGGCTGCCTGGCCAATCTGGCCCTCGTAAGCCGCCACAGACGCCGTGTTGATAATCACACCCCGCTCGCCATCCGCGTTGGGCTCCCGCTGGGCCATATCGGCCGCGGCGAGACGCAGAATGTTAAAGGACCCAATCAGGTTGACCTGAACCACCTTGCTGAATGCCTCAAGCGGCATCACACCATCCCGGCCCAGGATCTTTGCGGCCGGAGCAATACCCGCGCAGCTGACCGCCACGCCACAGGGGCCATGCGCCTTACGGGCTTCGCTGAATGCAGCTTCCGCACTCTCAGAAGACGTCACGTCGCAGTAAATAAAGACGCCCCCAATGTCTTCCGCCACTTTTCTACCCTGCTCCTCCTGAACATCCAGAATCGCCACACGGCACCCAGCTGCCGCCAGGGCACGCGCTGAGCCCTCGCCCAAGCCTGATGCACCGCCTGTTACAATCGCTGCCACATTTTTGAATTCCATCATTCACTCCTGTTTCACATATCTGTTGGTTGAAATCGGGCCTTAAAAATACTTTACGTTTACGTAAACTTTATCTAACCTAAGTCTAAAAAGGAAATCTCTATGGACATCAAGAAAACTTACAGCATCAGCGAGCTGGCCAAAGAGTTCGACGTGACGACACGAAGCGTACGCTTCTACGAAGATCAGGGTCTACTGCACCCCACCCGGCGCGGCCAAACCCGGATCTTCAGCTCGAAGGACCGGGTGCGGCTGAAGCTGATCCTCCGGGGCAAACGCATGGGCTTTTCCCTGGCGGAAACCAAGGAGCTTTTTGACCTGTGGGACGAAACCCTCAGCGGCAACGAAAAACAGCTCCTGCTGATGCTGGACACCCTGGCCCGCAAACGGGCGCAACTGGAGCAACAGAAAAACGACATTGCCCAGGCAGAAATGGAAATGGACACCGCAGAAGCAAGATGCCGCGAGGCGCTTGCTGACCTGCAACAACGAAAGCGTAAACAGACAAAGGCCACCACCAAAGAGCCTGAGTCCACCGAGCAGAAATAACAGCAAGATCAAAAGGTAGCCAACCATGAAATCACAATACTCAGAGTTCAACTTCGGCCTCGGCGAGACCCTGGACATGCTGCGCGAGCAGATCAACGGCTTTGCCGCCAGTGAAATCGCCCCCCGCGCCGAAGCCATCGACCATGACAACCTGTTCCCCAACGACCTGTGGAAAAAGTTCGGTGACATGGGCCTGCTGGGTATTACCGTTGACGAAGCCTACGGCGGCTCCGGCATGGGCTACCTCGCACACGTCATCGCCATGGAGGAAATCAGCCGTGCCTCTGCATCCGTGGGACTCTCTTACGGCGCGCACTCCAACCTGTGCGTTAACCAGATCAACCGCAACGGCTCCGACGAGCAGAAAGAAAAGTATCTGCCCAAGCTCATCAGCGGTGAACACATCGGCGCCCTGGCCATGTCCGAACCCAACGCCGGTTCCGACGTCGTCTCCATGAAACTCAGCGCCAAAGACGCCGGCGACCACTATGTGCTCAACGGCAGCAAAATGTGGATCACCAACGGCCCCGACGCCCACGTCTATGTGATCTACGCCAAGACCGACCCGTCAGCCGGCCCACGCGGCATCACCGCCTTCATTGTGGAACGCGACACCCCGGGATTCAGCCAGGCCCAGAAGCTCGACAAACTCGGCATGCGCGGCTCCAACACCTGTGAGCTGGTGTTCGAAGACGCCAAGGTACCCAAGGAAAACGTCATGGGCGGCGAAGGCAACGGCGCCAAAGTCCTCATGAGCGGCCTCGACTACGAACGCCTCGTCCTCTCCGGCGGCCCGCTGGGCATCATGCAAGCCGCCATGGACGTGGTGGTTCCCTACATCCGCGAGCGCAAACAGTTCGGCCAGGCCATCGGTGAATTCGAGCTGGTCCAGGGCAAAGTGGCTGACATGTACACCTGGATGAACACCGCCAAATCCTACGTCTACATGGTCGCCATGTCCGCCGACCGCGGCAACACCACCCGCAAAGACGCCGCCGGCGCGATCCTCTACTCCGCCGAAATGGCCACCAAACTGGCCCTCGACGCCATCCAGTTGCTGGGCGGTAACGGCTACATCAATGAGTACCCGACAGGCCGTTTGCTGCGGGACGCCAAGCTCTACGAAATCGGCGCTGGCACGTCCGAAATCCGCCGGATGCTGATCGGGCGTGAGCTGTACCTGAACAATTAAAGGCAGTGGCATCGCAAGGCCAGCACCCAAGAACGACGAGGGTTTGGTGGCATGGCGCTCCGGGACCGTAAAAAACAGGGATGTTTTTTACGAGCCTACAGGGACGTATTCACGGCGTGTCCCGGAGCGCCATGCCATCAGACCCGACGCACGGACTAAAAAACGGACTAACAAGCCATGACCATACTCCAAAGCAAAGTGAACCCAAGGTCCGAAGAATTCCAGGCGAACCAGGCATCCATGGCCAAGGCCGTGGCCGACCTGCGGGACAAAGTGACCACCATCCAGCAAGGCGGCGGCCCCTCTTATCAGGAACGCCACATCGCCCGCGGCAAACTGCTCCCAAGGGAACGCATCAACCGCCTCCTGGACGACGGCTCCCCCTTCCTGGAAGTCGGCCAGTTCGCCGCCTACAACGTCTATGACGAAGAAGTCCCGGCCGCAGGCGTCGTCGCCGGCGTCGGCCGCGTCTCCGGCACCGAATGCATGATCATCGCCAACGACGCCACCGTGAAAGGCGGCAGCTACTACCCGTTGACGGTCAAGAAACACCTGCGCGCCCAGGAAATCGCCCTGCAGAACCGCCTGCCCTGCATCTACCTGGTCGACTCCGGCGGCGCCAACCTGCCCCGGCAGGACGACGTCTTCCCGGACCGCGACCACTTCGGCCGCATCTTCTACAACCAGGCCCGCATGTCCGCCGACGACATTCCCCAGATCGCCGTCGTCATGGGCCTGTGCACCGCCGGCGGTGCCTACGTACCCGCCATGGCCGACGAATCCATCATCGTGCGCAACCAGGGCACCATCTTCCTGGCCGGCCCGCCGCTGGTAAAAGCCGCCACCGGTGAAGTCGTCAGCGCCGAAGACCTGGGCGGTGCCGACGTGCACTGCAAAGTCTCCGGTGTGGCCGATCATTACGCCGAGAACGACGCCCACGCCCTGGAAATCGCCCGGCGCTGCATCTCCAACCTCAACCGCCGCAAACCGGCCGACGTGGAGATCCGCAAACCCAAGGCACCGCTGTACAACGCCGAAGAAATCTACGGCATTGTCGGCACCGACCTGCGCAAACAGTTCGACGTGCGCGACGTCATTGCCCGCATCGTCGACGGCTCCGAATTTGACGAATTCAAACGCTACTACGGCCAGACCCTCGTCACCGGCTTCGCCCATATCCACGGCTACCCGGTGGGCATCATCGCCAACAACGGCATCCTGTTCAGCGAGTCCGCCCAGAAAGGCGCGCACTTTATTGAACTGTGCTGCCAGCGCAACATCCCGCTGCTGTTCCTTCAGAACATCACCGGCTTCATGGTGGGCCAGAAGCACGAATCCGAAGGCATTGCCAAGCACGGTGCAAAAATGGTCATGGCCGTGGCCTGTGCCGAAGTGCCCAAGATCACCGTACTGATCGGCGGCAGCTTTGGCGCCGGCAACTACGGCATGTGCGGCCGCGCCTATAGCCCCGACTTCCTGTGGATGTGGCCCAACGCCCGCATCTCCGTAATGGGCGGCGAACAGGCCGCCGGCGTACTCGCCACCGTCAAGCGCGAAGGCATGGAGCGCAAAGGCCAGGAGTGGAGTGCCGATGAAGAGGCCGAGTTCAAGAAGCCCATCGTCGACTCCTACGAACACCAGGGCCACCCCTACTACGCCAGCGCGCGGCTGTGGGACGACGGCGTGATCGACCCGGCCCAGACCCGGGAAGTGGTCGCCCTCAGCCTGTCCGCCACCCTTAACCGCCCGGCCAAGCCAACACGCTTCGGCGTGTTCCGGATGTAATCGGGGAGACTGACATGACAGACAACGAATCCGCAGTCCTGCTCAGACACCGGTCCGACGGCATTGCCGAGGTGGTTCTCAACCGCCCGGACAAACGCAACGCCTTCGACGACGTGATCATCCAGCAGCTGATTACCGCGCTTGAGAACGTCGACGCTGACAACAACGTGAAGGTCGTCATCCTGCGCTCCGAAGGCAAACACTTCTCCGCCGGGGCGGACCTGGGCTGGATGCGCCGCATGGCGGACAACAGCCGCCAGGAAAACCTGGACGACTCGCGGGAACTGGCGCGGCTGATGAACGTGCTTAACCACCTGTCCAAGCCGGTGATCGGCCTGGTGCAGGGTGCTGCCTTCGGCGGAGCCGTCGGCCTGGCCGCCTGCTGCGACATCGTGCTGGCCACCGACAAGGCCAGCTTCTGCCTGAGCGAAGTCAAACTCGGCCTGATCCCCGCTGTGATCAGCCCTTACGTGGTACGCGCCATTGGCGAGCGCCAGGCCCGCCGTTACTTCCTGTCCGCCGAAGTGTTTACCGCAACGCAGGCGCAGGAATACGGCCTGGTGCACATCGTCTGTGACGATGTTGAGGCCATGGACGCACGCTGTAACGAGATGCTGCAGCAACTGGCCATCAACGGCCCAGAAGCCATGAAAGCGGCGAAAGACCTGGTGTTTGCCGTCAGCCACAAGCCGATCAGCGCCGATGTGATCGACGATACCGCACAACGCATTGCCGACATCCGGGTGGGTGCCGAAGGGCAGGAGGGACTTGGTGCCTTCCTGAACAAACGCAAGGCCAACTGGGTTCCGGAGGAAGAATAACCATGTTCAGCAAAATCCTGATCGCCAACCGGGGCGAAATCGCCTGCCGGATCATACAGACCGCCCACCGCATGGGCATTCGCGTGGTCGCTGTCTATTCCGACGCCGACGCCGACGCGCGCCATGTCGCCATGGCTGACGAAGCCTTCAACATCGGCCCTGCCGCCAGCTCCGAGAGCTACCTGAAAGCCGACAAGATCATTGAGGTAGCGAAAGAAAGCGGCGCCCAGGCCGTTCACCCGGGCTACGGGTTCCTCTCCGAGAACACCCAGTTCGCCGAAGCCTGCGAAGCCAACAACATCGTGTTCATCGGCCCGCCCTCCTCCGCTATCGCGGCCATGGGGTCCAAGTCCGCCGCCAAGGCCATTATGGAAAAAGCCGGCGTGCCCCTGGTGCCGGGCTACCACGGTGACGACCAGTCGCCGGAGACCCTGCGCAAGGAAGCCGAGAAGTGCGGCTTCCCGCTGCTGCTGAAAGCCGTCGCCGGCGGTGGTGGTAAAGGCATGCGCGTGGTCGAGCGGATGGAAGACTTTGACGATGCCCTGGCGGCTGCCAAACGGGAATCGAAGAACGCCTTCGGCAACCCGGACATGCTCATCGAACGCTACCTGACCCAGCCACGCCACGTGGAAATTCAGGTGTTCTGCGACAAGAGCGGCAAAGGCGTCTACCTGGCCGAACGCGACTGTTCGGTTCAGCGCCGCCATCAGAAAGTATTGGAAGAAGCCCCTGCCCCGGGCCTGAGCGAAGACACCCGCAAAGCCATGGGCGAAGCGGCCGTCAAAGCCGCCCAGGCCATCAACTACGTCGGCGCCGGCACCGTGGAATTCCTCTACGACGTGGACGGCTCCTTCTTCTTTATGGAAATGAACACCCGCCTGCAGGTAGAGCACCCGGTCACCGAAATGGTCACCGGCCAGGACCTGGTGGAATGGCAGTTGAAAGTCGCCTGGGGCGATGCGCTGCCGCTGGAACAGTCCCAAGTGAAAACCCGGGGCCACGCCCTGGAAGCACGTATTTACGCCGAAGACCCGGACCAGGATTTCCTGCCCGCCACCGGCAACCTGCGCTACCTGAGCACGCCCGATGAAAGCGCCCACGTGCGGGTGGATACTGGCGTCACCGAAGGCGACGACATCAGCATCCACTACGACCCGATGATCGCCAAGCTCATCGTGTGGGACGAAACCCGGGACCAGGCCATCAACCGTATGGTGCAGGCTCTGGAGCACTACCGCATCGCCGGCGTGAAAACTAACATCCGTTTCCTCCACGCCCTGGCCGACGCCCAGCCGTTCCGGGAAGCGGATCTGACCACCGGCTTTATCGAGGACCATCGCGAACTGCTGTTCCCGAAATCCCGGCTCGACACCCACAAGGCCCTGGTGCTGGCCGCCGGCTTCGTGCTGGAACAGCGCAAGTCCCGGGAAGTGATCAGCACCGACCCCTGGTCGCCTTTTGGCCGCCAGAACAGCTGGCGCATGAACTCTGAATACGCCCAGCCCCTGCAACTGCAGGTGGGTGAGGACATCCACGAACTGAAAGTGCTGGAACGGGACGACCGCTATCAGGTGTTTGTGGGTGACAGTGTCTACAACCTGACGGCGAAGCTGGACGACGACTACCTGCAGGCGGTCATCAACGGCCACCGCATCAGCGTTCACGGCAACCTGCACAACGATCAGCTGGTGCTCTTCTACGAAGGCGACACCTTCCAGTGCATCCTCTACCGGGAAACCTACGGCTTCGAGGAAATGGCCGGTGAAGGCAGCCTGGCCGCGCCCATGAACGGCGCCATCGTGGCGGTACAGACCAAGGTAGGCGACACCGTGACCGCCGGCCAGAGCCTGGTAATCATGGAAGCCATGAAAATGGAGCATGCCATCAAGGCCCCGGCCGACGGTGTGGTGACCGACATCTTCTTCGCCGAAGGCGATCAGGTGTCCGAAGGCGCCGAACTGATCGCCATCGAAGTCACCGACGACGAGGAGGCAGGCTAATGGCCTTTCCGACGCAGGTAAGACTGGTTGAAATGAGCCCCCGGGACGGCCTTCAGAACGAACCCGGCCCGGTGATCAACACCGCCATCAAGACCGGCCTGATCGACCGGCTGGCCGACTGCGGCCTCAACCACATCGAGTCCGCCAGCTTCGTGTCCCCGAAATGGGTGCCCCAGATGGGCGACGCCGCGGATGTGATGGCCGGCATCAAGCGTAAAGCCGGTGTGCGCTACTCCGTGCTCACCCCCAACCTCAGGGGCTTCGAAAACGCCCTGGCGGCCGGGGTGGATGAAGTCGCCGTGTTCGGCGCTGCGTCGGAATCGTTCAGCCAGAAAAACATCAACTGCTCCATCGCCGAAAGCCTGGAACGCTTCCTGCCGGTGATGGAAGCGGCCAAACAGCACCACATCCCGGTACGCGGCTACGTCTCCACCGTGCTCGGCTGCCCCTACGAGGGCGACATCGCCCCCGAGCAGGTCGCCAAAGTCGCCAAGGCCCTGGCCGAACTCGGCTGCTACGAAATCTCCCTGGGCGACACCATCGGCGTGGGCACCCCGTTGAAAGCCAAGCGCATGCTCGAAGCCGTTGCCGCCGCAGTACCCATCGAAAAACTGGCCGCCCACTTCCACGACACCTACGGCCAGGCATTGGCCAATCTGTACGCGGTGCTGGAAGAAGGCATTTCGGTGATTGATGCCTCCGTCGCCGGCCTCGGCGGCTGCCCTTACGCCAAGGGCGCCTCCGGCAACGTCGCCACGGAAGACGTGCTATACCTTCTGAACGGATTGGGCATCAAAACCGGCGTCGACCTGAACAAACTGGTCACCACTGGCGAATGGATCAGCGAACAACTCAAACGCCATAACGGCTCAAAAGTCGGCCAAGCTCTCGGAGGAAACTGTTAATGAGCCATCCTAAAAACGTCGTCGCCCTGGATCTCCCAATCCCAGAGATCAAGGACATGCCGGAAGACACCCAGAAGTACTTCCAGATCTGCCAGGAAAAACTCGGCATGATCCCCAACGTGCTGACCGCGTACAGCCAGAATTTGAAGCAGCTTGAGGGCTTTACCCGGCTCTACAACGAACTGATGCTCGGCGAAGGCGAACTCAGCAAACTGGAACGCGAGATGGTCGCTGTTGTGGTGTCCTCCGAAAACAAGTGCTTCTATTGCCTGGTGGCCCACGGTGCTGCCGTGCGGGTGCTGAGTGGCGACCCCGTGCTGGGCGAACACATGGTGATGAACTACCGCAGCGCCAAACTCGACAAGCGCCAGCGTGCCATGCTCGATTTCACATCGCACCTCACCCGCTCCCCGGCGACCGTTACCGAAGAGCACACCCAGGCCCTGCGGGACGCTGGCCTCAGCGACAGTGCCATCTGGGACCTGAGCAACCTGATCGGTTTCTACAACATGTCCAATCGAGTGGCCATCGCCAGCGATATGCAACCGAACCCTGAGTATCACAGCCAGAGTCGCTAGCAGATTTCACACTGCTTGCCCTCGACGACAAAAACAATGGAGGCAGACACCATGAGCATGACTCTTCCCAGCTACACCAGCGGTACCTCCGAAGTACCCCTGCTGGGCATGACCATCGGCGCAATGCTCGACCGCACCGCCGAGAAATACCCGGACACCGAGGCCCTGGTCGCCCTGCACCAGGACATCCGTTGGACCTATAAAGAGTTCGTGGCAAAGGTCAACGAAGCCGCCCGCGCCTTCATGGCCATCGGCGTCAAACGCGGCGACCGCGTAGGCATCTGGTCCCCCAACCGCTACGAGTGGACCGTCACCCAGTTCGCCACCGCCAAGGTGGGCGCCATCCTGGTCAACATCAACCCGGCCTACGGCGTGCACGAACTGGATTACGCCATGAACCTGGCCGGCATCTCCGTACTGGTCACGGCAGACAGTTTCAAAGCCTCTGACTACCGCAAGATGGTCTACGACCTGGCCCCCGAACTGAAAGCCGCCACCCCCGGCAAGCTCAAAGCCCAGAAAGTGCCCGAGCTGCGCGCCGTGATCAACCTGGACAAAGACAAGCACGACGGCATGTGGACCTGGGCCGAGTTTGTCGGCTTCGCCAGCGACGTCAGCCAGGAAGAACTGGACAAGGTACAGGGCCAACTGCAGTTCGATGACCCCATCAACATCCAGTTCACCTCCGGCACCACCGGTAACCCCAAGGGCGCCACCCTCACCCACCACAACATCCTCAACAACGGATACTTTGTGGCGGAGAGCCAACTGCTCACCGAGAAAGACCGCCTGGTAATTCCCGTGCCCCTGTACCACTGCTTCGGCATGGTGATGGGCAACCTGGGCTGCATCACCCATGGCGCCACCATGA